>NZMV01000064.1 GCA_002694645.1 Crocinitomicaceae bacterium
TAGATATTTCCTCTATTTCATCGCCCCAAAATACAATTCGTATTCCAAAATCAACATAAGCTAAATGGATATCAACTGTATCACCCTTGACTCTGAATTTACCTCTTGATAATTCGTTATTAGATCTGGAATATAAATTGTCAACTAACTGACGTAGAAATGCATTTCGAGCAATTTTTTGACCAACCTCAATGTTAATTATTCCTTGTTCAAAATTAACAGGGTTTCCAATACCATAAATACAAGACACAGAAGCAATCACAATCACATCCCTCCTACCAGAAAGCAAAGAGGTGGTTGTACTCAGTCTTAATTTTTCGATTTCGTCATTAATAGACAAATCCTTTTCGATATATGTATCTGAAACAGGAAGATATGCCTCGGGCTGATAATAATCGTAATAAGAAACAAAATATTCAACTGCATTATCAGGGAAAAAAGATTTAAACTCTTGATATAACTGAGCAGCGAGGGTTTTATTATGTGATAAAACCAAGGTAGGACGTTGTACTTCTTGTATGACATTTGCTACCGTAAAGGTCTTACCTGACCCAGTTACGCCAAGTAATGTTTGAGCAGCTACACCATCTTGAACACCTTGAGTTAAATCTTTAATTGCCTCAGGTTGATCTCCGGTTGGAGAATAGGATGATTGTAAGTCGAACTTCATCAGATAAAGTTAATCATTTGAAGAATTCCAAATTTGCCAAGCTTTATCAGCTTGGTGAATTAGCATATCAAATCCATTTTTTGTTAAGGCTTTATTCTCCATTGATTTTCTTAAAAAGATAGTTTGCTCAGGATTATATATTAAATCATATACAAAATGCTTATTTGTTAAAGCATGATAAGGAAATGAAAAAGTCTCATCATTGCGGGGGTACATTCCAACAGGTGTGGTATTAATTATAAACTTATGGTGAAAAACCATATGCTCATTCAAATCATTCCAGTGAAAAATATTTTTTGAATGGGGGTTGGTTTTACGCGAAATGAAATTCACATCAATATTTAATGTTTTTAATACATAAGCAGTAGCTTTTGCAGCACCCCCAGTTCCTAAAATCAAGGCTTTCTCATGGTGAGATTTTAAAAATGGTTTTATCGACTGATGAAAACCGAAAGTATCGGTGTTATATGCTTTTATACTAACTAATTTATTGTTTATATATGAGGGGACTAATGTATTTGAAGATCCCACTTTTTCACATGTTGGATCAAGCTCATCCACATAATTAAGTACTAATTCCTTGTAAGGGACCGTCACGTTCAACCCTTTTATTGAATGTTTTTCAATTATACTCCTTAATGTAGATAAATCTGAAAGTTCAAAATTACTGTAAATGGCATTGATTTGTTCTTTTTTGAACTTTTCATTAAAAAAGGATTTGGAAAATGAGTGACTTAAACTTTTACCAAGAAGGCCGTATGCATTTTTCATTGTGATAACTTTCTAGCTGCAAATTCTAATGAAAATAGTAGTCCAAAACCAAAAAAAACACAGAAAAGTATCCCTAGAAATTCTGAGTCAAAGTTAGGCATTACATTATTTTGAATAAATTCTTTATCACCTCCGCTGTGTACAACAAGTAATTGATCTGTATTAATTTTCCATGGCCAAAGTTTATTCAATGAGCCTAACAAGAAACCGGTCAGAATAGACACAATAATTTTTTCGTAGTGCGTAAACAACCATTTTAGCAATTTTGAAAACAATAAAAGACCAATAGCACACCCAGAACCAAAAACAGTAAGAAGAAGTAGATTTTTATCCTTAACGGCAAAAATTATTGTAGAGTAGGAACCCATTAACAATAAGATAAAACTTCCTGAAATACCTGGTAAAATCATNGCACAAATGGCTATTGCACCNGAAATAAAGATATAAAANATATTATCGCTCATTTTTANAGGTGGTGCAATCGTAATCATAAAGGCGATAAGTGCGCCTAAAACAAAGGAAATTATAACTTTAACGTCCCATTTATCAATAGTTTTTCCAATGTAAAAAATGCTTGCCGTAACTAGTCCAAAGAAAAATGCCCATAATGGTTCAGGATGATATTTTAATAAATAGGATATTACACCAGCCAAGGTGAAGATACTGGTTAATATTCCAAAAAATAACACCAATAAAAACTTGAGGTTTGCCCTTATCCAAAAACCTTTAAAGTCCCCTTTTAAGATGAGTTTTAGCATTGATAAGTTAATATTTCCTAAGGTAGATATCAATTCATCATATATTCCTGTTATAAATGCTACTGTACCACCAGAAACACCAGGTACTACATCGGCAGAACCCATAGCAAAACCCTTTAAAAAAAGAATAAGGTTATTTTTCATTNGAAGTAAATTCAAGAATACTCTGAAAACCTCCCTCAAGAGAGTAGTAGTTGTTCTTGCATAGCTTATTCATTTGAAGAAAATGCATCATATTTATTGATCGTTTTCCAGAACTGCAATGAAAAACAATATTAGAATCATTTGGGATTTCATCAAGTCTATTTACAAGTTCACCCATAGGAATATGAATGGCATTTGAAGCACCCTCAACTTCTAATTCATAGGGTTCTCTAATATCCACTAATTGGTATTTTTCTCCTTTTTTAAGTTTTTNGTTTAAATCAAGGTATGAAATCGTCTTGACATCCATATTACAAATATAAGACTTTAAACTAGCTGAAAATCTTCNGGTTGATTAGTTAGTTTAAATTTTAAGTCTATTTTTCTTTTTTAATGACATCTATGATTTCAGGGATATTTTTAATCTCTGGATAAATTTCAAATAATTTCTGAATAGATGAATTTTCATTTTTTTGGAAATCAATCAGCTTTGACTTAGCATCAGCTATTTTTCCAGATGCTATTTGCATAGCAATCAATCGAAGTTTAAGATCTTGATCTCCTTTATTTGTAATTATAGCTCTTTCAACTTCTTTAATTGCTCTAGTTTTGGAGGTGTTTTCAAATAAAAAATTAGAATAGTCAATCCAAGCATCGATATTACCTGGGTCAAGTTCCACTACTTTTTTAAATGCATCTTCTGCTTCTGTAATTTTTCCTAGCTTNGAAAGAAACTCAGCAAAAATATACCAGTACTCAGGATTTTCGGGATCTAAATTAATGGCTTTCTCTATAAACTTTAAGGCATCTAANGTTTGATTATTTAAATCCCTTACTACTCCAATACCTAACCANGCATCTGATTGNGAATCATCAATTTCTAAGCTCTTCTCATAAAANATTAATGCTTTTTTAAAGTCACCAATTTTTTCATAACACTCACCCAAACAACAATAAGCATAAGAGTTAGGATGGTCAAAATTAAAAGACTCATTAAATGTATCTATGGCATTTTGGTACTCCTTTTCTTGTATGTAACTGTTAGCTTTACCATAATGAGCAGCCGTGAACTTTTCGTTTATTACCAAACACATATCAAATGCAAAAAGNGCTTCTTTCCAATCTTCTTTTACATTGTGTAAGGTNCCCAGATTAAACCAAGCAATATGAGAATANGGATTGGAGTCTATAATTTCAGTAAAATAAATTATGGCTTCATCAATTAAGCNAGATTCATGAAAAGCAATTCCTAACTCCATCATNGTTGATTCGTCTTCAGGTTTAATCTCTACAATACGTTTCATTACGTGGATTGCCTGTAAATTTTGACCAATCTGTAAAAACTCATATGCAATGTCTGACAGTAGATCATTGTAAGAATCATTTACCCTTATCAAATCAAAGGCATTTTCAAAATAATTTTTTGCAGTTTGTATTCGGTCTGTAATAGCATAAATCTTTCCTAAATTATATAATACTTCNATGTTGTTGGGGTAAAATTGCTTAAGGGANTTCAATAGCATGTAAGAATCNTCTACCAACTGTTTACTATTTAATACCTCAACCTTNATAAGAGACAATGTTAAATCATTGGGGAATTGATTTAATCCAAAGTCTAATGCAGCATTAACCTTTTCATGCATCTCTAAATCAATGTAATAATCAATTATATTTTCATAATCTTCTACATCAAAAAAAGTNAATGATTTTTCAGAAANCATATCTTCAAANNGNACAACTTTTTGAAGAATTTCGTCATTAGAAAGTGGATTTTCAAACATAATTTAAATACTTGATACCTTAACAAATTTATTTATATATCAATAGTACCAACACATTGTTTATTAAGCTTATTCACAATTAAATTAACATTTGTGAAAACTGCATTGTATTTATAAAAAATTGGGAATTAAGAGTACATGAGTGCTTGCCAATGGTTATATTCGGACCAAAAAAATGACTTTAATAAAATCCATTTCAGGAATTAGAGGTACTGTAGGTGGAAACCCAGGTGAAAATTTGACTCCAATTGACATTGTAGAATCTGTAAGTGCCTATGGATATTGGTTAAAAGAAAAGTTCAAAAATGAAAGTCTTAAAGTCGTGATAGGAAGAGATGCTAGACTTTCTGGAGAAATGGTAGAAAACCTTTGTATTGGCACTTTACAATCTCTCGGCATTAACATCATAAATTTAGGTTTATCCACTACCCCAACCGTAGAATTTGCCGTACCTAAAGAAAAAGCTCAAGGAGGAATTATTTTGACAGCAAGCCACAATCCAAAACAATGGAATGCGTTAAAGTTACTTAACGATAAAGGTGAATTCATCAGTAAAAAAGATGGAGAAAAGCTCCTCGAAATTATTAAAAATAATAAAACCTCCTATAATGATGTAGATAATTTGGGTCAAGTGACTCAAATGAGTAACTACATGGACATGCATATCGAACACATTCTGCAGTTAGATGGTGTAGAAATCAATGAAATAAGAAA
>NZMV01000088.1 GCA_002694645.1 Crocinitomicaceae bacterium
TTTTTTTACTTCTTTTTCTTCTTTAAGATTTTGTGTCATAGTTTTACTAGCAGGGTGTTGAATACCATATACTTTATTAACTACACAATCTCTTTCGGCGAGACCAGGAGTATTAGGTGATTGTTGTCTTTGATTCATATCGTTACGAAGAACTGCGAATTCTCTTTCTTTACTAATATCAGCAAAACCTTCACCTTCTTCTTTAACTACACTATTATTCATTATTTTTACAACATTAGTAGAATTACGAGCAGGAGAAGCTCCTATTTTTTCAGAAGATTGACCCATATTAACTTTAAAATTATCTCCTGTCATTTTTTTAAGGTCAGGTGTAATATCAATTTTTTCATACAATGAAATTATTGATTCTTCATCTCTTACATCTGCAGAGTATGGTTTTGTGTTATTAAGCTTATCACTAGTTTTTTCTGAATCGGTAAGATTTAAATCTACTGCTGCAACAGAAAAATTGTTTTCAGAAAGACTTTTACATATTGAAAATCCTAAACCTCCACCTGCACCCGTGACAATTGCTTGTTTCATTTAACTCCTGAATGTTATTGAATAACTTCCCCAATTGGGACGTTGTGTGTTTAAATCTCGTACCGGAGGATTGTCCTTTGAAGGTTNTGCATCTCGGTCAAGTAAACCTTTAATAAAATGAGTAATTAGTCCGTAATTATGAACAGATGGGTCTGAATCTTGGTCAGGAATTTCCCCTCCATCTAAAGTCCTTCCAAGACAGGCATGAACCCCAACTCCAAAAGACAAACCCCATGGAGGAAACTTTTCCAGAATTTTTCTATGTGGGTTGAATTGTTCTGCATCTTCACCGAAGATTGATTTGTCTCTATTTGATCCTAATAAATCTATAACTACATTATCACCTTCATTTACAGTCTTTAAGTTAGAAAGATGAACTGGACATTTTGCTTTGCGCCAAGCCACAGGACTAGCTGGATGAAGCCTTAAGGTTTCAAAAACACATTTCTGTAAAAAGAACATNTCATTTGATAATTTAAATTTATCCTCAGGATGTTTTTCTTTCCATTCAATAATTTCATGAAATGCATGTACAGAAGCATTAGCAGTACTATGAGATCCTGCTTGTAAATAAAAAGCTACTTCCCTCTTAATTACGTCATTTGAAAGTTTCAATTTATCTTGATTAATAAGAAGTATCATTAAAATATCTTTAGGAAGTTCGTCCTCGTTGATTTCTCCTTTTTTAAAAAGNTTTAATAAATTCTTTCTTCTTTCAAAAGAACTTATATAAAAGTCTNTATCAAATTCTTTAAAGGATTGGAAAACCTTTTTTTTTATTATTTCTTTGTTTTTAAGTGAATGNACAAGTGTGGCACCTTCACTAAAAATCTTTACAAGTCTAAGGAGATTTTCTGTTTCGTTCTTACTTTTTAAAGGTCGATCTATACCAGCAATATCAGCAGTAACATTCATTGTTACAATATGTCCAAGTTCAACAAGATTAGCATTTCCTTTAAATGCTGCCTCATCTAAAATTGGGTTAAGAATATTTGGAAAATCGTATTTCTCATATTTTTTTGAAATCTCTTTCCGAAAAACATGGAATTCAGTTTTTCTTCTTTTGACATGTTCATTTCCATCCGTTGTAAGAATGACATCTTGCATAATAATAGCACTTTCGTCATAAAGTGATTGAGCAAGATCTCGATTAGTTAAGGTTTGGAAAGCATCCCTGTAACCTATTACTTTTGTGGATTCCATCAGTNAATTTTTAAAAAGAATAGGATAAGATGACCAATTATTCCGGATTGTACTAGTATCTACAATTCCTGGATTGTCAGGATCTGGAGATGCTCCAAATTCAATAAGTTTTTTNGCGGTCAAGGTTATAATTCCATACTGATGTGTTTNGGAATCAGANTTTTCTTTTGGGAGTGCTCCTGCTGCTAAATTGAGACCTATGCAAGCATGCATACCTTTNCCAAANGATAGCCCGTAAGGTGGTACTCCTTTAGGTAAATCACGATTAGGATTGTGAGATTCTGCATCATTTCCAAATATTGACTCATCCCTGTTGGCTGACATTAAATCCACTATAATTGTGTCTTTCTCATTCATCTCCTCACCATTGTCTAAATGAAAGGGACATGTAGGACGTCGCATTGCTGTAGGACTTGAAGGATGAAGACGCATACTTTCATGAATGCATTTTTGCAAGAATAAAGGGTTATCCGTAACTTCTTCTCTAGGATTACTCTTGAAACGCTCAAAAAGTTCGTGCATTGAATGTGTAAGCGTATGAATTGAAGTAAAAGCACCAGCTAAAAGAAAAAAAGCAGTTTCTTTCATTAAGAATTCATCTTCTAATTTGAGATTATCCTGATTTTTTAAGAGNTCAGTTAGAATATCTTTAGGTAAATCNTCTTCNGCTGTNAAACCATCATCAATATTTTTAATTATTTNTAACCTTCTTTTTTTTGAAGGTTTATAAAAATCACGATCAAATTCATCCAANGCATCTTCAATTTCCTTTACTATTTCTTTTTTATCACCTTTAGCTTGACCTAATGTTGCTGCTTTACCAAAAGTCCGTAGCAAGTTTAACAAACGACCTGTTTCTTCAGCTGTTTTTTTTGGTCTATCAACACCTGAAAAATCTGCAGTTAAATTAAGTAATATCCGATATGCAAGATCGACTAAATCTGCTTTACCTTCCTTAAGGTAAGGATAAATAGTTTCCTGAAGAGTCTTACTAAAAACTTCTTTTTCATACCATCGAAAAAAATTTGGTTGAAGAATTTTTGATTCAACACTTCTTCTNGACTTATGTTCATTTCCATGAAGATTAACTAAAACCTTTTCCATTAATACTTCACCAGCATCATATANTGCTTGGCGCAAATCTTTTTGTCGCAATATTTTACCTGCTGACGAATATTCTTTTATTGTAATTGCCATTATTTTTTTCTAAATAAAATTTATTAAAATTCAATATGATTGATCATTTAAAATCTTCCAGACTTTTTCAGAAGTAATAGGCATATCAATATGTTTAACACCCTTAAAACTTAAAGCATCAATTACTGCATTGACTACTGCTGGTGGACTTCCGACAGATCCAGATTCCCCAATTCCCTTCGCACCTAAAGAATTATTGGGAGTTGGTGTNCAAATTCTATCCATAAAATATTCAGGNATTTCTTCTGCGATNGGAATATGATAGTCATAAAATGATTGAGATAATGGTGTTCCATCATCGGTGTATGAAAAATTTTCATAAAGGGCCTGACTTATTCCCTGCAAGACACCTCCATGTACTTGTCCTTCCGCTAACATTGGATTTATAACAATACCACAATCATCAACTGCAAAAAATTTATCTACTTTTNTATTGCCTGTAAGTTTATCTATAAAGACAACACATCCATAAGCTCCAGAAGGATAACTAAAACCTGGTGATTCCTGATAACATCTTGATTCAAGTGAGCCTATTTTAAAATTTTCAGGAATGTTTAATGGTTGAAATGAACTCTGAGCAACATCTGTCCAATCCAATTTTGCACCCGGAACTCCCTTAACTTGAAACCCTCCATCAGCATTAATTACATCATTTGGATGACATTCAAGCAAATGAGAAGCAATTAATTTTGCTTTTTCATTAACTTGAACACAAACATTTTTTACTGCCTCTCCTCCAGTAGGTACCGCTCTTGATCCAAATGTGCCCATACCTTGCTGAACGGTCTCAGTGTCCCCATGTCGAACCAAAATCTTATTAATGTCCATGCCGAGATAATCCGCAGCGATCTGTGAAAATACAGTGACATGTCCCTGTCCATGAGGAGACGTACCTACATTTAAAATCACTGAGCCATCAGGTTGAATTCTTATGTGAGCGGATTCCCAACTCGCCAAATGACCAAAGCTTTCNAGCGATCCATTTGGTCCAAAACCAGCTATTTCAAGCCANGTAGAAAATCCAATACCCATAATTTTTAAGTTATTTTCATCTCTATTAAATTCTCCCTGAATCTCAAGCATTTTCTTATAGTTCATTAACTCAAGAAGTTTTTCTAAACTTGCTTTAAAATCACCAGAGTCATAAATAACGGCTTCATGAGTTTTTTGTTGAAAGGGAAAATCTTTTTTTTGAATAAAATTTTTGAATCTAACTTCCGCTGCATCAATACCAGTTATATCTGCAATTACATCCATGACACGTTCAATTGCAAAACTTGCCTCTGGCCTTCCTGCGCCTCTATAAGCTGCAACAGGTGTAGTATTTGTTACTACATTACGATAGGCTACTGAGACATGTGGTATTTTATAACAACCTGCTGCCATCCAAGAAGTAAGAGTTGACAATCCAATCCCAGTTGGGTCTGGCCATGCTCCTAGATTTTGTGTGATATTAAATCTAAGAGCATGGAGTTTACCTTTTTTATCAAATGAAAAATCAATTTCATGTAATTGATCTCTACCATGCGACATAGTGAGCATGGAGTCACTTCGATTNGATATAAATTTTACTGGTTTACCTATCCACTTAGAAATTAAGGGAGTTAAAAATAATTCTGGATACCAAACGATCTTGGATCCAAAACCACCACCGACTTCTGGTGCAATTATCCTTAGAAGGTTCTGCTGAATATTTAACCATTTTGATAATGTATTTCTTAAATGATGAGGAGCCTGAGTGCTCGCATATAACAATAGTTTTTCGTCATTCCAATCTGCTAAACATGACATGGGTTCGATAGGACATGGAGCACAACGATTATTGTAAATTTTTAATTTATGCCTAAAATGAGGTTTGTTAAGCTCTCTCTCAAGATCATCTAACATGGGGACATGATGCGTAACGTTAGAATCTAAACTAGACAAAATAGCGTCTGCATCTTGTTCTAAAGCATCATCAATAGATGTCATTATTTTTAGTGGTTCATAGTTAATTTCAACTAATGATAAAGCATCTTCTGCTATTGCCTGAGTCTTGGCTACTATGCAAGCTATAGGTTCGCCGACATAAACAACTTTATTTCGAGCTAATACCGGACGCTGCATATCATCAGGCCCTGGCAGGTCAGGATATTCATTAAAATCATGAATTGTGAAGATCCCAATAACTCCATCTAGCTTATTGGCTTTTGANATATCAATTGATTTTAGATTGGCATGTGGATGTTCACTAAGAACGAATTTAGCAAAAGTAACATCGTTTAAATTGAAGTCATCAGTGAATAATCCCCTACCTTTTATNAGTATCGGATCTTCTTTTCTAATTATACTTTTACCTATTAGTGACATANAATATTATTCATTTTTAATATGATTACCTTGTTTATCATCGGGATCATACCACCATTCAGTTACGTTTTGAGTACTGTAAGATTTTCTTAATCCGAAAGGTATCCTCAATCCAAGAAAAAATTTGGTCCCATTTTCTTCTTTTCTCCACCAACGCCTCTCACCGCCATATACTTTCTTCCTAAAGGTACTAAAACCAACCGCCATGATTAATGCAAGCCCGTAAAAAAAATCATCAACCCATAATGCTGTAATTCCTGCTAATTGGAGACCTTTTACACCTGATTCTAGCACTAAAACTGCTAAAAATGTTCCAACAACATTGAAACGCCCTATGAATTGAGTACTTCCAAAAAATACTGCGGCAAAAGCAGGTAGAAGATATGGTCCTCCAACTGTTGGACTTCCACTACTTATTTTTGAAGTAATAAGAATTCCACCTATAGAAGCAATTGTTGACGATAAAATTAATGAAAATGTAATATAAAAATTAGTTGATACACCTGCNAAACGTGCGGATTCTCGATTTCCACCTGTTGCNAAAAGATATCGTCCACCAGGTGTAGATTCTAGAAACCATAATAAAAGCATGCCAAANATTAATGCGTAAAAAATAGNAGCTTCTATGCCATAAAAGTTATAGCGAGCAATACTTTTAAAAGTTTTGTCGAAACCAAAAATCATTCTTCCATTTGATATTGCTGTTGCAAGNGCGAATAAAACTGANGACATACCAAGAGTTGTAATGAATGAATCTATTTTGATTTTAATTATCAAAAAGGCATTAATAATGCCAATTATGCTTCCAACAATAATTGTGATAATACAAGAAACTACTATATTCATCTCTGCATTAATAATCATCCAAGATACTAGCATAGAACTCAGAGAAATAACTGCACCAATAGACAAATCAAATACTCCTGCGGCAAGCGGTATAATCAATCCAAGTGAAACAATAATCAGAACAGCTTCTTGATTTAAAATAGTTTTATGTGTGAGTGATGTTAACCAAGTTTCTGGTACCCACAAAGAAAATATCGAAAAGATGATTACATAAAGATATAAGACACTAATATTTCTTGGATGTAATTTTTTCCATCTTAATGAATATCTTTTAGTTTCAAATCTACTATCTGAAATTTCTTTAGGTTTAGTCTTAATTTTTCTGTATCTCCAAATCCAATCTAAAAATTCTATTTTTCTTCTTATGAATGGTAATTTGTCTGTAAGTTCATCTTTAAAAATTTTNTGATCCTCTTTTTGAGGGAGCAGTTTGGGAGTCCTCATCTTATTAATTCTGTAGTAACATCATGTTGATGTATTCTCATGCCTCTTCGATTATTTGAAGTTCCTATGGATTCTGATTCTATTTTTTCTAATGTAAGCTGTTTACCAGAAAAGTCTGCGACTTTAATACCTGCTTTAAGAACAATAACTCTATTACATAATCTACATAATTCAGAAGGATCAGAGCTGCATATAATTATCGAAGTTCCATTTTTAGTGGCTTTTAAAATAAGATCATAAAGTATATTTTTNGATTCCATATCAACTCCTTGACTAGGATCATCAAGGATTAAAACCTTAGGTTTCATTCTTAGCCATCGAGCTATCACTGCTTTTTGTTGATTGCCTCCACTAAATTTGTGCATTCTTTGAAATAAGTCAGGAGGCTTGAGATTAACTAAATTACTCCAATATTTAACATCCTGTATTTCCTTTTTACGATCAATATGACCAAAAATATTTGTATTTTTCTTAATAAATGGAAGTGTAATATGTTCAAATAATCGATGACGTTCTATTAAACCTAATGTTTTCCTATCACTTGGCAAATATCCAATTCCTTTAATAATTGAATCTTTGGGGTCAGCAAAAACGATTTCTTTTTCAATTAGTACTTTTCCACTGAAACGAGGGTTAGCACCAAATATAACTGAGCCTAATTCATCCCTTCCAGAACCGATTAATCCTGCTACACCAAGTATCTCATTTTCATACAATTTAAAATCGACGCCTTTAAGCTTATGGCTATANATTGAATNACATTCTAAAATTACTTTTTTACCAGGTTTATTTTTTAAAATTTTTTTTGAAAAGGTATCTTTCTTTGTTAAAATTTTTACGATATTAGGTTTATTTATTTCTGAAATTTCATTGCTATATATTTTTTTNCCATCGTTCAAAATAGTAACATAATTTGCAATTTCAAATATTTCATCAAGTCTATGAGAAACATAGAGTATCCCCGCACCTTTGTTTTGTATCATCCTTATTGTTTTAAACAAGGAAGATATCTCATCAAATTGTAAAGATGCAGTTGGCTCATCAAGGATGAGCAAACCTCTTGAGTAATCCTCCCAACCTTGTAGAGCTCTTGCNATTGAAATATAAGTTTGTTCTGCTCGAGAAAGTAATCCTACTGGCTTTCTCACATCAGGAACAATGCCAAGATCTTCTAAGAGATCTTGTGCTCTAACCCCTTCTTTATTCCAATTTATAGTACCTAGAAAATTGGTGTGGTACCCCCTGCCAAGAGCTAGATTTTCAATAGTATTTAAATTTTGTACTAACCCTAAATCTTGATGAACAATCCTAATAAATTTTTTATTANTATTACGATCATACCAAAGATCAGTTTTTTGTTGATTCAGGAAGGCTTTATATCCAAAGTCTGGTTTTTCAAAACCAGATAAAAGCTTAATTAGTGTGGATTTTCCAGAGCCATTTTGACCTAATAATGCATGTACAATTCCCTCATTTACACTCAAATCAACACTATCAAGTGCAATCTGACCCGGAAAAGTTTTTGAAAGGTTATGGAGTCTAAGTATTGAAGATTCCATTGAAATTGATGTGTGGGGTTCAACCCACACATTTATTCACTTTATGCCCCAAAGAATTTTAAATTTGTTCTGAAAATTNTCTACTCCTGGCCAAAGTTTATTAGGATCATTTAAACTATTTTTTTCAAGAATCTGCAGTGGTAATCCTGCTGCCAAAACATCTGGTCGTCCTTGAATCTTTACAAACTGATTTGATACTGGATTTCCTATGTCCTGTCCAGATATGAGACGAGCTCCAACATCTATTGCTCTCCATCCAAGATATTCAGACGCCAACCCTACTTCTGCAACTTGAACTGCACCATTCGCAATAAAGTTAAAATTTAACGGTCCTCCAGCCTGAGAAATCGAGGATACACGCGAAGCAAGATCTACGGCTTCTAACGCTTCAGGAACACCAAAAAGCATCCCACCAAATGCAAAAGGAATCCAATTAGCATTTGGGTTTACTTGAAGTTCACTTATTACAACCTGTGGAACTTTACCGTTTATAAGATCCATAATATCTATTGGAACGATTTTTAGATTACAGGTTGGACAAGCACGCTTATATTCCTTTTCAAATCCTTCACTAACTAACTGTAGAACAGGAAATAGAGGTAGGCCAAAGAAAATGGTATCTGCTTTTCCATTGCTTTCAGAAACAATGTAGTCAGCCATTAAAACACCATAAAAATAATAATCATCACCAGATAATAGGTTCGCATCTAAACCTTTACCAGGCCTATAGGGTTCAGGCAGAGACCAAACTACAACTGGTACGTTTCGATTCTCCAAAATTGCAAGTTGATCCTCAAAAAACTCTCTCGGGTTACCTGAAGCAAGGACTAAATCAGGATTAGAATCAACTACAGCTTGCCATGCTTGCTGAACAGTATCGGGAGTATCCTTATGCGTTATGATGTTTAGTTTCCATCCCAAAGCTTTTGTTGCTCCTTCGATTCCTTGTTTGATTTCTTCACAGACTGGAACACCACATTGGATGTAGTATACTGAGATATTTTTTGGGATAGTTTTTATTGGTTCAGATATGATTAAATCTGGCACAGATTTTCTAAAATAGTTTACCCGATCTTCAGCAAGTTGATCTGCATATGTACTTATTGCAGAAAAATTTAGANCTATTAAAGATAAAATTAAATTTTTTATTTTCATAATATTTCCATTTATTTTAGATTAATTACAATTCTTTAGAAGGCAATAATTTTATTTAAAAGATTAATCAAAACCAGTTTTATTGAAGTCTCTAAAGAGAATTGTTTGNTACCACGGATAAATNNTTATTTCAAGAATTTTAGTTAAAATTTTATTTATTTTTTTTACAACAGCCATAATTTTTATTTAAAAACTGGATTATATACCCTCTATTACAAACAAATTACGAGTTACTCCACCTTCAAGTTTTTTCTTAGATTCTTGATATTCAGCGCTATTATAGGCTTTTCGCGCTTCTTCAATATTTTCAAACTCTAATATTACAGCCCTTATAGGAGGAATTCCTTCAAGACTCAAGATGTCAGACCCTCTCGCTAAGGTTGTAGCACCATTTTGGGACAATGCAGGACCAGCTCCCTCACCATATTCCTTAAGTTTTTTAGGATCCTTTATTTCACTGTATGTAGCAACTAGATATGATTTCCCCATATTTCCTCAATCATTAATTTTTTAAGAAAAATAACATATGCTTTTTTCTCAGCAAGACAAAAATGATTAGATTTATTTTTTTAAAAAAAAACAATGTTATTTTTAGTTGATTTCTAATTAATTTTAAATATTATACTTTATAAATTTGAAAAAACTTTAATTTTAAATATTTTTATGAAAACAGGACCTAAACCTCGTAAAATAACTACACAATTACTTGAGCAAATAGAATTCCAAGCATCTCGAGGTCTTTCTCAACAGCAGATTTGCCGTGCTTTAGGAATTTCAGAGACATGGTGGTATGACGCAAAGCATAAAAGTGCGGAGATTTCGGAGAGTTTCAAAAGAGGTCAAGCCAAAGGCCTTGTTGAGGTCAGTAATGCCATTTATGAACAGGCACTTAATGGATCCACAGGAGCAGCGTGTTTTTATTTAAAAAATCGAGATCCTGATAGATGGTCGGATGTGAAGTTTGTGAATGCTGTGCAGATCAACGTGGGCAAGATGACAGACACACAGTTGCTGGAGGAGTTAAGGTCTGATCCTAGAGTTTATGCTGCAATCACTCGTCAGATGCCAGAATTAGAAAAAATAACTTCAACTGGGGAAGAAGACTGATTTTATTTTCTAGAGACGTCTAGAAGTAATCAACTTCTGCCTTCTTTCTAATTCTACTTTCACTTTTTCTGCTTCTAAAGGAGGTCTGACTATCACAATCATTTTTCTATTTTCAATTGTCCAATCCTTAGAAATAACTATCATTGAGAGAAATGTCAGTTCCTTCCTTTCTGATCT
>NZMV01000065.1 GCA_002694645.1 Crocinitomicaceae bacterium
TTTTTCTTGAATTATTTGGAGTTAAGTATTGAATTTGAAGATCTCAATGCTTTCGTGGATGTGCTGAAGCAGGAGTTAGCTGATTTGGGATTTGAAGCCTTTGTAGATTCCGAAAACGGATTTTCTGCATACATTTCCTCTTTAGAATTTTCAGAAAATAAAGTGTCATCGTTGCTTCAAAATCATAATGATTTAATACATACCTATACATTAAAAGAACACCCATATGAGAATTGGAATGAAAAATGGGAGTCCTCATTTGACCCTGTTGTTATTTCTAGTACTTGTGTGATTAGGGCTTCTTTTCATAAGGAATTTGGTTATGATTATGAAATCATCATTGATCCTGAAATGTCGTTTGGTACAGGTCATCATGAAACGACAAGATTGATGTCGTCCTATTTATTGGATAATCCCCCACAAAATAAGGACGTGCTAGACTTTGGGTCTGGAACTGGTGTTTTATCTATTTTGTCGGAGAAGTTAAAAGCTAATTATATAAGTTCAGTTGAGATAGATAAACTTGCTGTATCAAATGCAATTAAAAATGGAAAGATAAATAACTGCAAAAAAATTAAATTCATTCATGGTTCTGGAGAGTCCATTCCAAATATGGCATATGATTTGATATTGGCTAACATAAATAAAAATACAATCATGTCTCAGTGGGATTATTTGTTACAAGTTTCAAATGAAAACACATCCATCGTTTTATCAGGTTTTTACGAACAAGATTTATCAGATTTAATTCAATTCTCTTCTAGAAGTGGATTAATTCCGCTATATTCAAGTTTAGAAAATAACTGGGCAATTCTAATTTTAAAATACGCCAATAATGAAGCTTAAGAAAATTATAATAATCTTTATTTTTCTATTATCCTATTCTCATATTACTTCACAATATGTTCGTTTTACACCAGAGCCTGAAAAGTTCTTAAAAGAAGTTCAATCCTTTCTAGGAAACTTTGATAAATCCTATGCTAAAAATTATGTAAAAACCTTTGAGCCTCTTTGGTTAGGGTCATTCTTTACACCGGATATTAAAGCGCATATATATGCTACATTAAATACAATGGGAGAAAAAAGATTGAGCCCAAATATTGAATATGTTTCCTACTTTAATGCTATTTTATCTTTCGCTCAATCTGGACTCAATGAAGAAAAGTTCGATCAGTGGCAATCAGCTTTAGATCGAGTATTGAATATCAAACAAAAGAAAAGAACGAAAGATTTTTTAAAATTTTCTGAATATTTTTTCAAGGACAACTCAATATATGTTGCCTCCCTAACACCAGGGTCAACAGTTTGGAAAACCTCAAATAGAGATTTTACCATTAGCTATGAAAAAGAACCCATTTTTCATTTTAGTGATATCGATTTAAAGTGTTTTTCAAAAAATGATAGTTCTGTTATTTACCATACATCGGGAGATTTTTATCCACTAAAAGCCATTTGGATAGGTAAGGGGGGGAAAATAGATTGGCAGAGAGCAAAATTAGACAAGGATCAGGTGTATGCCGAAATAAAAAATTATAATATCACGCTAAAAAGTACCTCTTTTAATTCTGACTCTGCGCTGTTTTATAGTAATTACTTTAATGACCCAGTATTAGGCAAATTGAGCGAGAAAGTGATTTCAAATCTAGGTTACAAAAAGGTAAGGTACCCTAGTTTTGAATCATACGACAAAAGATTACTCATAAAGGATGTTTTCCCTAATGTGGATTATGATGGTGGATTTACTATAAGAGGNAGAAATTTAATTGGNGCAGGATCTATTGATAATTTAGCTCGATTGATTTTTAATTATCAAGATAAAGGGTTTTTATATGCAGAGTCCATAAATTTTATCATAAATGATGAAGAAATTTCNTCAGAGAGAGCTAAAGTCAAATTTTTTATAGAANAAGATTCTATTACACACCCAGCTGTCACTTTTAAATATGCNAAATCNATAAAAACNTTGACCTTAACAAGAGGTGACGATGGTATTTCTGCGGCCCCTTTTTACAATAGTTATCATCGTTTGGATATGTATCCTCAATCTATGATTTGGAAATTAGGAGACCCTATTATAAATTTTGAACCTCTTCCACTAGCTTCAGATAATAGAGCGCAGTTCGCTTCTCTAAACTTTTTTGATCAACGTATTTTTGATGATCTTACTGGAAATACCGGTAATCCCCTGGTTAAGATAAAAAATTTCACCATTGAATATGGAGNAACCGAGTTTCCTGTAACTGCGCTTGCTAATTATTTTAGAAAAACTGTACAAGACATCCAGTTCTTATTATTTAAGTTAACGGAATATGGATTTATTAATTATGATGATGATAGAAAGTTAGTTAGCTGTTCTGAAAAGCTATTTAATTACATAGAAAATAGAGCTGGAAAACAGGANTATGANGTACTGATTATTTCTTCCAATGCAAAAAACAATGCTAGTTTAAGTTTGTCTTCCTATGATTTGAATATTAATGGAATTGACCGAGTGTTATTAAGTTCTGCNAATAAAGTTTGGATTAAACCAGTTGGTAATCAAATTAGGGTCAAAAAGAACAGAGATATGAACTTTGACGGGTTAATCACAGCTGGTAAAACACAATATTTTGGAAATGGATTTTCCTTTTTATANGATGAGTTTAAGCTCAATATGACTCAATGTGATTCNATGTTGATTTGGGCNGACTACAAAGAGGGTAAAAGAAAGGGTCAATTAGTTCAATCGCCTTCTATTTTAGAGTCTTTGGTGGGTTATATTGAAATTGATGACTCTTTAAACAAGTCTGGGATTGATACCTCCATGCATGACTATCCCAAGTTTTTTTCCAATACAAAGTCATTTGTTTATTATGATGATCCCTCNATTCAGGGAGGATTGTATTCAAGAGACACCTTTATGTTTATTATTGAACCCTTTATGATGGATAGCCTAGATAATTTCGAAAATGAAGGACTATCATTAAATGGATTATTTAAGTCGGGAGGAATTTTNCCTGACTTTGAAGAAAAACTTTCTATTCAGAAAGATTACTCTTTGGGTTTTATACGTGAAACACCAGAAGATGGATATCGTATTTACAGCCAAGTGGCTAGTTATGATGATCAGATAAGTCTCTCAAACGAAGGGTTAAAAGGTTCAGGTTCAATTGAGTTTTATACATCAACAGCCATGTCNGATGATATTACTTTTTACCCTGANTCTGTTGGAGCAATTGCCCATTCTTATGAAAACGTAAAACAAGAGAAAGATCCACAAATACCGAAGGTTGTTGGTAAAGATTGTAGGATTTCTTATTTGCCAAATGACAAAATCTTAANGGCCCAATCCATAGAAGAGCACTTCGTGTTTTTTGATGATGATGATGCAGATCTAATTGGTGAATTAACACTAGATTTTGAAGGTATAAAGGGAAATGGAATTATGCGTTTTGGAAAAGGAGAAGTGCAATCATATGAGTACACGTATGAAACTGATGCCATTCTAGCGGATACAGCTGAGTTTAGGTTGGTTTCTGAAGACCAAAGTTTAGATGAATTGTCCTTTAAAACGCAGAACTTAAATGCAAGGGTGGATTTTACAAAGAGAATAGGAGAATTTAAGTCTAATTCNGGAGAGGCTTTTGTTACTTTCCCCGAGAATCAATACATATGTTACATGGATCAATTTAATTGGTATATGGATAATGATGATCTAGAAATGCAAAANAGCAAACAAGCTAGTGCTGACATAAATATAGACACTGATTTAGACCTTGCAGTATCCAATTTCTATTCCATACATCCTGATCAAGATTCCTTAAATTTTGGATCTCCAAAAGCTAGATTTGATGTGAAAAGAAAAAAGATTACATGCACAAAGATTCCATTTGTGAAAATTGCAGATACAAGAATAGTTCCTGATAGTGGAAATATTGTAATTAGACGTAAGGCAAGAATGGAAACNCTTAAGAATGCAGTTTTNTATACCAATGATGTATCTAAGTATTATAAAATTTATGATGCTGAAATTGAAGTAAATACCAGACATGATTATATAGCTTCAGGAACATATGATTATGTGGATGAAAATGAACAAGTTCAAAATATCTATTTTTCCAAGTTACAGCCCGATACTACGGATCAAACTTTTGGTATAGCTACTATTGATCAAGATAAAAACTTTAAACTCAGCTCTAAATATGATTTTTATGGAGAGGTTCATTTAGCATCAACCAATCCTAACCTGGAGTTTAGTGGAGTAACAAAAATCAATCACTCTTGCAAAAATATTCCTCAAGAATGGGTGGAATTTACGGCAAATATAGATCCTAACAACATACTTATCCCAATAGTNAAAGATACAGTGAGTANAGAAGATGANCCAGACAGAATTTTTTCAGGAATGGTGTTTAATACAACTGACTCTGTCTCGCTATATGGCTCATTTCTTGGAAAAAAATCAAATTCCAGTCATTTATCGATGTTGAATGCTACCGGTTATTTAACATATAATAACCAACGTAAGGAATATCAGTTATCTAATAAGGATAAATTAACAGAATATAAGCTTCCGGGTACGTATGCATCAATTAATACTGAAAGCTGTAGAATTAAGGCAGATGGTCCCTTTGAAATTGGAGTAGAGCTAGACCAATTAATTCTGGAACCAGCTGGTGAAATTAAATTTAATCCCAAAAATTGGTCAACAGATTTAAAAACGTCTACGATTATTAGATTTCCTTTTAGTGAACAAGCTTTAGATAAATTAAGTAAGACCATTTTGGAGTTTCCAGATCTTAGAATTTTAGATGCTTCAAACTCTTATTATGAGAAAGCACTAAGGGAATTAGTAGGAACTGATATAGCAAATAAAATGGTTTCAGAATTAGCTATTAATGGAAAAATCAAAAAGTATCCAGAAAAATTAGAAGCTCCTTTTTATTTTGGAGATGTCCGATTTAGGTGGGATCCCAATAAAAAAGCATATGTGTCCTACGGTGATTTAGGTATTGCCAATATTAATAAAAGACAGGTTATGAAATACGTTAAAGGTAAAATTGTAGTTTCTAAGAGAATGACTGGTAACGATATTACAATCTATTTACAGTTGGATGATAAGAATTATTATTACTTTAATTACAAGAGAGGGCTGATGCAAGTTTACAGTTCAAATGAGGAGTTTAATACTATTATAAGTGAAACTAAAAAAGATGAAACCAAGTTTAAAGGAGAAAAAGACCAAGAAGACTTCCAATTTATGTTAGGAACACAAAAATTGGTAGCTCCATTTAAGACTTCGTATATGGATTAATATGCAAGAAATTTTTGAATTCAATAATATCACTGCTGTATTGCTGGCTTATCTTATAGGTTCAATTCCGTCCGCTATTTGGGTTAGCAAATGGTTTTTTGGAGTTGATGTCAGAGATTACGGTAGTAACAACGCAGGTGCCACAAATACATTTAGGGTGATTGGAAAATTGGCAGGCTTTAGTGTATTGTTTGTAGATATTTTAAAGGGTTGGGCCTCTGTAAAATTGATTACTACTTATTTTTTTACTGCTACATTATCTCAAGAAGCATTTATAAATATGCAATTAGCTGTTGGGATTAGTGCTGTTTTAGGTCATGTTTTTCCGGTGTATGAACAGTTTCAAGGGGGTAAAGGTGTAGCTACGCTAATGGGTATCATTTTAGCTATTAATTTTCAAGCTGCAATAGGATGTGTGATTATCTTTCTACTTATTTTTCTTGTAACCAACTTTGTTTCACTGGGAGCAATTACAGCTGCCTTTTTCTTTCCGATATTTACCATTTTCGTACTGAAATCAAACAGTCCATCTTTAATCTATTTCTCTATTTCAATCTCTATTTTGGTGATCATTACGCATAAAAAGAATATTGAGCGTTTATTGACTGGCACCGAAAGTAAGATGTCCATTAAGCTAAAAAAGGCTAAAAACGTTGAATAATTTAAAATGCTATATCACGCTTTTATGCATTATTTATGGTTTTTCGTTTAATGCACAACAATTCAATAGTGAAGAAGATAGATTAAACCACGCTAATAACTTATTTGAAGAAAAATCATTTATCGAGGCGGAACCTCATATGCTACATTTTTTGAGCACAAAAAATAATTCAGAATTTAATTTTAAATATGGAGTTTGTGCTTTATATAAATATGCTGATAAAACCAAAGCAATTGGGTATTTGCGGAAGGCTTTAAAGGATAAAAACGTTGATCCCCAAGCATATTTCTATTTAGCAAGAGCACAACATTTCAATTATCTATTCAGTGATGCCCTTTCGCTATATGAGAAATTTGAAACTTTAGCAGATCCAAAACAAGCACAATCTCTTCAACTAGACATGTATATGTCAATGTGTAAAAGTGGTCAAACCCTGATGAGCAACATGTCAAACTTAATCGTAGTTGAAAAAACCTCTACTGCTGAAGATAAATTTCAGTATAGCTATAATTTAGACGAAATAGGAGGCAGAATTTTAGTAACTGATCTTTTTCAATCAAAATTTGATCAAAAAATGGATTACAAATCCATTATATACTTTCCTCCTCTAGGTAAAGATAAATTGTTTTTTTCCAGTTATGGTAAAGATGGTAAAACAGGACTAGACCTTTACATGGTTACAAGACAATCCACTGGTGATTGGTCGGAACCCATACGATTACCTGAAAGTATAAACACACCCTATGATGATGATTTTCCATACTTACAACCTGATGGTAAAACATTTTATTTTTCGTCCAAAGGTCATAACTCTATGGGTGGATATGATATTTTTAGGTGTAGCTACGATTTTGCAAGTAATAACTTTGGTCCTGTTTCCAATTTAGACTACAAAATCAATTCTACAGATGATGACATTCTTTATATAGTCGATGATAATAATGAAAATGCATTTTTTTCATCCAAAAGAGCTTCTGATGGGGGTAAAATTGATGTATACAATGTAAAGGTTAAGTTACTACCTATTCAAAACGTAATTATCGCTGGGGAGTTTAAGAACCTAATTAATGATAGTGACTTTAAAGCATCAATCAAGGTTCAGAATGTGGCTAATAACAAATTAATTGGCGTTTACACTGTTACAGATGATCGAAATTACACCATTTTATTACCAAGTGCTGGAAGGTATAAGTTCATTGTNGAAACCCCTTTAAGTGAAAAGATACATGCTGGTCTTGTTANNGTTCCANCNCAAGAAGGGTTAAAAGCACTAAAACAAGAAATTGAATTAGTNGATAAAAATGGAAACGAAACGCTTGTTATTTTAAATGAATTTGATCAACAGGTTGCTGATGAGGCAACTATACTAGCTACGGTTGTGAAAGAAATGGCTGATCCGGAAGTGAATTTTGACAAAATTCCTGATAGTATACTAAATCCAGTTGAAATTGCTGTAGAAGAAGTTGATATTGATTCGAATGAACTTGTTGATTCAAATGTAGATGAATTAATTGCCTTAAACCAACAAAATATTTCAGAGAATAAAAATGAAATAGATGAGATTAAGATGTTAAGTAATAAGTCTAAATCCATTGCTGAACACAAAGCTAATGAAGCATCAAATAAGGCAAAGGAAGCAGATTTACTTATTCAACAAGCCAATTCAACTAGTTCCTTGGATTCAAAAGACAGCTTGCTAAGAGAAGCTAAAACTAAACAGGAACAATCTCAAGTGTTATTGGACGAAGCGGAACAAAGTCTACAGGTAGCCTCTAGATATGATGCAGCTCTTGATGAAAAAAGGGCAGAAGCCGAAAAATTAAGTGGGATTAATGAAGAGCTTTTAAATGCCAAAGAAAATGGATCAGATTTAACAGCTTTAACTGAACAAATTAACGAATCTGAAGATAGAGAAATTAAGAGTCCAATTCAGAGTTTACAAGAGGATGCTAAAAAGAAAGAAAAAGAAGCAAACGGTTTTTTGTCCGAAGCAGAAGCGCTCAGAGCAGATCAAGAAAGTATGATTTATCAAATTGATAAAGATAAAGAGGCATTAAAATTTACTAAGAAGAAAAAAGATAAAGTAAAAATAGAAGAAAATATTGCTGATTTAGAAGAAAAAGTGAAAGAAACAGAGCTGTTGGTGGAAGAACAGTTTAGACTATATGAAAATGCCGAATTAGAAAGGAAAGAATTAGTTAATGAAGCAGACTTAATGGAATCGATTCAACTTTCAGATGAATACAACGAAATTGAAGTCAAAGAGAATGTAGATATACAGGCAGTGGAAAATGTAAATAATCAAATTAATACAGATTACTTAGATAAAAATGAGGAATTGCTTTCAACCGTGACCTCGAATTCTACTGTTGATACAGCAAAAGAGAATACTAGTGAAGTTTCTTCTAATCTAAATGAAGATACAATGATGTCTGATTTAATAGAGGAAGACAATGTGGAAGAATATAATGAAGTAAGTGTGGCACTTGAAAACACCACTACAGAGGCTGAGGATTTTGAGGATATTTCTCAAAATTTGATAAGTTATAACAATGAAAGTTCACAACAATCTTCTCAACAACTAGAACAAAATAAAGAAGAAATAGTGGATTTGAAGTCAGAAATTACTGCACTGGAAGATGAGTTAAAAACTACAACCAATCCAAATAAAATAGAGTCAATCAATCAACAGATCAATCAAAAATCAGATGATCTTGATAGAAAGGAAAATGAGGTTATTAGAGCTTATGAAGACATAAATAAAAATGAAATAGAATATAATGATGAGGTTTTTGAAAAAGAAACGGCCAGCTTATCTAATGATGCCAAGTCAGATGAAGATTATTTAAGTGCTGTATTCTACATGGAATCTGCAAATAAACAAAAAGACAAGGCCGCATCACTAAGAAAAAAAGCGGATGACCCAAGAACTTCTCCTGACGAAAAAGATGATTTGTTAAAGCAAGCTCATCAATACGAAATGGTAGCTATTGATGATCAGCAAACTGCAAATAATCTTTTGGATGATGTTCAAGAAAAATACCCATCTGAAATCGCTACTAAACAAGAGGAAGTGTCCGCTTCTTCTCTGGAAGATCAATTCAAAAGGGAAAAAGAAGAAACTACCGAACTTATTGATAATTCACCTATCACAATTCCTGTTTCTACTGATCCACCAAAAGTTCAGCCTCAAAAAATAAACGGTGAATCTTTTGACCCTAATCAAGAGCCTCAGAATTTTGAGGTAGCAGCTGTAGCGGATGAAAATCCAACTGTAAATGTTTCCAACATTTCTGATCTTGCAGGGAGAGAGTTAGTAGAGAAAAATCGAAAATCCATTGATAAAGTAGATCAATTAAGTGACCAGCAGCAAACCTTAGAA
>NZMV01000066.1 GCA_002694645.1 Crocinitomicaceae bacterium
ATCTGAAAAAAATAAAGAAAAAATAAATGCAAGTATATATGATAAGACAGGGAGACTAATTAAAACAGTTATGACAAATAAATTACTTGGAACTGAAGGTCAATTTGTATGGGACGGAACTAACTCCAATAACCAAAAAGCGGGCATTGGAATTTATTTAATTCATTTTGAAGCATTTGGAGAAAACGGTCACATCATTACGCACAAGAAATCCATTACGCTTAAAACTCGTTTTTAAATTAAATAACTTAATCAATATGTACCAAAGTCATTAATTTAATGATATTTGCTTATTGTCTGTAGTTGATCAAATAAAGTTACCAGTTAGAGAAGAAATGGTTCTCTTTGAACAAAAATTCAAAGAAGCTATGAAGAGTGAAGTAGCTCTGTTGGATAAAATCACGCACTACATTATTAAAAGAAAGGGAAAGCAGCTGAGACCTTTATTTGTTTTTCTGGCAGCTAAAATGCATGGTAAAATTTCTGAAGGTACTTATCTCGCTGCATCATTAATTGAATTACTTCACACAGCTACTTTAGTTCACGATGATGTGGTTGATGACGCTGCAGAAAGAAGAGGGTTTTTGTCTATTAATGCACTTTGGAAAAATAAAATTGCAGTACTTGTGGGAGATTATTTGCTTTCTAGGGGATTATTAATTACTACTGAAAACAATAGAATTGATTTACTCCGTATTGTAAGTAAAGCCGTCAAATCCATGAGTGAGGGTGAATTACTTCAGATGGAAAAAGCCAGAAATTTGGATATAACAGAAGAAGTATATTTTAAAATTATCGAACAAAAAACAGCCTCTCTTGTTTCTGCTTGTTGTGGTACTGGTGCTTGTTCAGTTGGAGTTGATGATAAAATGGTTGAGTCAATGGAGGAAATAGGTAAATACGTAGGTATCGCATTTCAGATTAAAGATGATATTTTTGATTATGGGTTTTCTGATAAAATTGGCAAACCTACTGGAATAGATCTTAAGGAAAGAAAGTTAACCCTCCCACTAATACATGTTTTAAATAAAATTGATAGATCTTCAAAAAAAATGATTATCAATACCATAAAAAAAGAGAAGCAAGACCCTCAGAAAATTAAAGAAATTATTGATTTGGTTATACAGCAAGGAGGTATTGAATACGCAGAAAATCAAATGTATAACTATCGAGACAAAGCCTTAGGATTACTGAAAAAAGTACCAGATTCACCTGCTAAATCCTCATTTGAATTATTAATTGACTACTCCATTAAAAGAGTTAAATAGCTTTTATTTTAGCTATATTTATTTTTAAAATCCCATTCATTGAGTTCAATTGCTGAGCAAATAAAAGTGCTTGATAACCTGCCAGGTGTTTATCAATTTTACGATGTTGATGAAAAGCTATTATATGTAGGTAAAGCTAAAAAGCTAAAAAACAGGGTAGCCTCCTATTTCAATAAAAAGAAATTCGAAAATGGTAAAACCAAGGCGATGGTTGGAAAGGTGGCTAAAATCAAAACCATACACCTGGATTCAGAGATTGATGCCTTGTTGTTAGAAAACAAGCTAATCAAAGAGTACCAACCAAAATATAATATCCAATTAAAAGATGATAAAACATATCCTTGGATTTGCATAAAAAATGAATTATTTCCGCGTATTTTTTATACTCGAAAAAAAATAAAAGATGGATCTGCTTACTTTGGACCATACCCATCTGTAAAAATGGTTAAAACAGTCATCGAAATGGCTAAAAAATGTTTTGAAATAAGGTCTTGTAATCATGTATTAACTAAAGAAAAAATTGAGAAGGGAGAATTCAATACAGCGGTTGATTTTTACATTGGAAATTGCAAAGGATGTTGTCAAGGAAAAGTAACGGTAAGCTCCTANAATGAGCGCATACAACATGTAAAAGCGGCTCTNAATGGCGAGTTNAGNAAGGTCTTGAGAGAATTGAAAAAAGAAATGGAAAGCCATGCAAGTGTNTATCAATTTGAGGAAGCTAATGAGGTAAAATCTAANATAAAATACCTTCAAAAATTTCAATATAAATCTACNGTAGTGGATACTAACATCACTTCATTAGGAGTAATGAATTACACCAAAGATTCAAAGTATGCCTATATNAATGCTTTATTAGTAATGCAAGGAACCATTATTAAAAGCAAAACAACCATAGTACAAACTACCATGGACGAGGATGATGAACGAGTCTTATCTCATGCCTTAGGCAATAATTTAACCGAAATTTTCAATGAGATAAAAGAACTTGTTTTACCTATTCCTATTCCCATTGAANCGGCATTTAAAATTCATATTCCACAACGAGGNGATAAGCGAAACTTACTNTTACTCTCNAAGAAAAATGCAATTGCTAAGAAAAATGAATTACTTAAAGCAGAGCATTTAAAAGATCCTGATGTGAAAATAAATTACATTTTAAATCAATTAAAGTCTGATTTAAGGCTTAGTGAGGTTCCCTTACACATGGAATGTTTTGACAATTCAAATTTCCAAGGAAGTTATCCTGTTGCTGCGTGTGTAGTTTTTAAAAGTGCTAAACCCGCTAAAAAAGAATACAGGCATTTTAATATTAAAACTGTTGAGGGGCCAAATGATTTTGCTTCAATGGAGGAAGTAATTTACAGAAGATACAGAAGATTATTAAATGAAGGAGCTTCGTTGCCACAACTAATTATAGTGGATGGCGGAAAAGGGCAATTGTCAAGCGCTCTTAAAAGCCTTCGAGAATTGGGCTTAGAAAATAGGATTAGTATTATTGGTATAGCCAAAAAGCTTGAGGAAATATATTTTCCAAATGATCAACTGCCCTTATACTTGGATAAAAAATCAACTTCTTTAAAAATTATTCAACATATGAGAAACGAGGCGCATCGTTTTGGAATTACTCATCACAGAAAAAGACGATTGAAAGGAACCTTACATACGGAGTTATTTCAAATAGATGGAATTGGAGAAAAAACAGCTATTCATCTATTGAAACAATTTGGTTCTATTGAAGCTATTAAAAANTCAAGCATAAATGAATTGCAAAAAAGTGTGGGTAACCACAAAGCAAGATTAATTCAACAATATTTCAAAGAGATTTAGAAGACGCTGGATATGAACTATAATTCATGATATTTTGTTATTTTTGAAATAGTGGTTCAACTTACCAAATACATAGTTCAGTTATTACATCAGCATGACTGTGTAATTATTCCTGATTTTGGAGGATTTGTTGCGCAATATAAACCAGCCACTTTAGATAGTGTTACTGGATTCTATTCTCCACCTTCAAAACAAATATTATTTAATATTAATCTAAAGAANAATGATGGNCTACTTACTAATCAAATAGCACAGGANCAANACGTTTCTTTTACTAAGGCTACTCAAATTATTGCTGATTTNGTGTTGAATGTTAAAAATCAATTAAAAGAGAANAAAACATTTCAGTTTATCAACCTTGGCACTCTGTTTTATGAAAACAATGCATTGTTATTCAAACAGAAGTCAGCTAATTTTTTAGGTTCTTCATATGGGCTACCTCCCATAAACGTTAATGAATTTAAATCTGCAGAATCACAAGTAAAAGAACCGACTAAAGTTTTTGACATTAACCATAAAATAGAATCAAATAATAGTAAATGGTGGGTGGCAGCAGCTATAGTTCCTTTATTATTTTACTCAGCTTGGATTCCATTAAAAACAGACTTGTTCAATAACCCATCAAATTTCAGTTATTCTGATTTGAACCCTTTTACGTATTCTAAGGATGTGAAAAGCGCAGATTCACGTAATAAACTCAATCCTAATGATGTAGAAATATCCAGTAAGGCTACCACTACACCGAATAATAAGATTATAGATACAGAAGTGGTTGAAAATACTGCTGAACCCTCTGGAAATCCGTTAATAATTAACGAAAAGCCTACACATGATACTGCAGAAACTACCACCCCAAAATACCATGTGATTGTAGGGTGTTTTGGTAATCAAAAAAACTCTTCAAGACTGATTAAGAAACTAAATAAAAAGGGTTATAAGGCTTACAAANTAGANGTACATAAAAACCTACACAGAGTTGCTTTAGCAACCTATGATCATAAAGAAGACGCAATTCTAGCCCAATTAGAAATAAAGAAGGAAGAAAAGATGTCTTCTTGGGTTCTTACAAAATAATGTCCGCTGAATATTTTAAAAAAGCGTATACCTATTTTTCCAATAGGTGTTCTAAAAAGGAATTATCTGCAAGAGAAGTCATGATTGGCTTGCAAAAATATCAACTTAAATTATCGGAAAAACACAAGTTAATTAATAAGTTAAAAAAGGAAAAGTACATTGACCATGATCGATATGCCAAAGCATTTACAAATGATCGATTTAATTTTTATAAATGGGGGAAACTAAAAATCAAACAACAGTTATTGATTAAAGGCATTGAGGAACCTTTAATAGACAACGCTTTAAGCCTAATAGAGGACGATGCTTATCAAGCATTAATAAAAGAGTTAGCTTTAAAAAAGAAAGCACAAATTAGTACTGATGATCATTTTCGGGCAAAACAAAAGATATGTAATGCGTTAAATACCAAAGGTTTTGAAGGAGAATTGGTCTATGAAATAGTAGAGAAAATAATAGATTAAAAATTGGCTGAAAACTGCCATAGCAATGTTCTTGGAGGCATTACATTTCCGGGTCTATTGGAATATTCTTTGTTGAGTAAATTATTAGCCAAAATAGATAACTTGTATTTATTATTGAAATTATATGCTAATCGGCAGTCAAATACAAGGTCTCCTGTCATCCTAGCATTTCTATAGTCTCCGTAACCTGGTAATATTTCAGTGTTTGCTATTGGCTGCATAAATACATCATCTACATTTTCCATTAAACTCGTATAACGTGTGCTCAGTCCTATAGCCCATTTTTTATAATCCAATTGAAAATCAATTTTCAGCATATTTCTATTTCTGTATTTCAAGATGGTATTCTCAGGATTTTCCATATCTGGGTCACTAAATGTGGTCAGGTATGCTGAGTCTGCATCAATAGGGGTTGGATGAATAAAAGTGTATCCTGCTAATGTGGTAAAAGATAGGTTTTCTGTAAAATTACCCTGTCCGACTATGCTTAATTCGATTCCAGGAATATTTGCATTTTGAATGTTAGTACTTCTTGCCCCTAAATAGTTTGACAATACTCCAATACCATTATTAATTACTATAGATTGTAGTTCAGCTGAACTTATGTCTGACCCATCTAGGTCATAAAAATCAAACATAAATTCAATCATATCTTGGTATCTTGTTACGAACCCTGACAAATCTATATAGCCCTTAAAGTTATTTATTTTGAACCCTTGCTTAAGGCCAATTTCTGCACTCCATCCATATTCTGGTTGAATGTTATTATTTGGGAAAATGTTAAGTCCTCCTACAAATGTGGAGATGTATTTTTCAGCAATAGATGGGAATCGATAGCCTTGCCCATAAGAAGCTCTTAGGAAAGTATATTCTGCAGGTTGATAAGTTGATCCAATTCTAAATACGGGCTGAAAGGGNATGTTCAAATCTTTAGTAAATAATTTTCCTTCAGATTGAACACTGTCAATTTTAAAATATTCTAGCCTCATTCCAGCAGTCAGGTTAAATTTCTCCCATTTTTTGTCACCTTGAAAATACGCAGCTAAATTCGTAGAAGTATGGTTTCCATATAGTTCTGAAATAACATCTGTATAAGAAGACATAGCTCCACTAGTGATGGTGAACTTGTTTTCAAATCGTTGTTGAAACTGATATTCACCAAAATAGTAATTTGANGTAGCTGCCTGATTGGTATTATTTTGATTGTCNGTTCTAAAGAATCGAGNTTTTAGATGATGNTCTTTCCCATTTTNGTTTACATAGGAAATGTAAGGATCAATCATGATTCTTGAAGAGGAAGANNTACTCATNGTAGTGGTTGCTGTATCTACACCNCCAAGTGCATGAAGTACGCTGTCAGCTCCAGCCCATANGAAGAATATGGTACTATTATTAAAATTGTTATTCAAATTTAAACCATAAGAAAGACCATTTATTTTTTTTGAAAAATGCTTCCACCCTCCATTAATTCTAGCTCTTTGATCATTTTCTCCAAAACGGTATCCTTGATCCTTCATGAAAAAACCGCCAAGTACTAATTCATCGTTTTCTGATAATTTTCTTAAATGAGTAAAATTTCCCTGAATATACCCTCTTGGGCTATCCCACCATGTTTGATCACTCCTTTGATCTAAAACGGAGTCTCCAGAAATTAAAGAGGTTCCCATTCTGGATGCATACCCATTGTTATAAAAGCCATTAGAAATATTCACTTTGGTTACAGGTTTATCTTTTGGATATTGTGTTCTAATGTTAATTACTCCGTTCAGTGCAGAAGATCCGTAAAGAACTGATGACGCTCCTTTTAAAATTTCTATTTGAGAAATATTTTCAAGAGGAATAGCTGACCATTTTACGTCGTTGGCATCACCTGCTAACATAGGCATTCCATCTACCATCACTAAGACTCTGCTCCCAGCTCCATAACTCCAACCGCTACCACCTCTAATGCTAACTTGATTTTCATTAATTTGAACGCCTGGTACTTGCTCTACGATAGCTTGAGCATCTCGCGTAGCTTTATTTTCGATTAAAGCGGGNTTTATTACGGCCATTGAAACTGGCACATCACCTAATTTCTGTTCATATTTGCTAGCTGAAATGACCACATCATCTAATTGATTAGACTCAGGCATTAAGGTCAGACTGAATTCTTTGGTTTCTCCGTCTGATAATCGAATATTCTTTGTTTGGGTTTGATAGCCAATATATTTAACCGTAATGGTGTAGGAACCGGGTTTGGCATTAAAACTGTACGCACCATTGAAATCAGTAGCTGCACCATCGCCGTTATTTAAAATGACGTTACTGCCAATTAATGGCTCTCCAGCTTCTTCTCCATCATAAATAACCCCTCTTACCGTAGCGGTTTTATCTGTTTGAGCGAGTAATTCAGCTGGGTAAAAAAATATCCCTATCAGGGTTAAAATAATAAAAGAATGGATGTGATTAATAATATATTTCATTAGCTTAATTTTAAGCAAAATAGTTATTTTTCATTTTTGGATGAAAAGTATTTGTAGGATACTTTTTTAATGACATCTCTTGTTTTAACTCCTTCTTTATATATTACGTGATAAATGAGTTTCCCCTTTTTACTGAATAACATCATGTCACCATGTTTCTTATTTTCTTTGTAATTAGTTTCACCAATTTTATTTCCTTTTCTGCCATAAAATTCACTTTTACCGTCCAATAGACCGTTTTTATAATTTATACTTCTATGTAATATTACACCGCCTGGGTAATAGAATTTTGATACACCGTTTAAT
>NZMV01000067.1 GCA_002694645.1 Crocinitomicaceae bacterium
CTAAGGAAGTTATCGAAAATCAAATCGAAAAAAACAAAACTAAACTATATGATACTTTTCCAGCACTAAAAGAAATAGAAGAAAAATTTTCATATAAACCTGAAGAAATGAAATCTACTATTAAAGAGACTATTAATAACGCAAAAGGCTCTTTTAGTAGAACAGAAGATTCAAATGTAGAAGAAGCTCCTATTGTACAAGAGTCAGAAAAGTAATTAGTTGCGTTACTAAACTCAAAAAGGAGGACAATGTCCCCCTTTTTTTTGCTTTAAAATATGATTTAACGTTTTAAGAAGCTAAGACTGTTATTTTATTCGAAGAAACCTCTACTACACCACCGGGAATATCAAAAAGATCTTCCTTGTCATTATGCTTTACCTTGACAACACCCTTAACAAGACTTGAAACTAGAGGAGCATGGTTGTTAAGGATACCTATTTGCCCATCAATTCCAGGAACAACAACTAAAGTTGCTTCTCCATTGAACAAGGTGGAATCAGGTGTAATTATTTGAACTTCCATAATGAAATTTTACTTTACTTCCGCTAACATTTTTTCACCAGCTTCGATAACTTCTTCTATTGTTCCTTTTAGGTTAAAAGCCGCTTCAGGATACTTATCCACATCACCGTCCATTATCATGTTAAAACCTTTTATAGTGTCATCAATACTAACAAAAACTCCAGGCATCCCCGTAAACTGTTCGGCAACGTGGAAAGGCTGAGACAAGAATCGTTGTACTCTTCTTGCTCTATGAACAGCTAACTTATCCTCTTCAGACAATTCATCCATACCTAGAATGGCAATGATATCTTGTAATTCGTTATAACGCTGTAGTAATATTTTAACTCTCTGTGCGCAATCATAGTGAGCATCTCCCAATATTTGTGGTGTAAGAATTCTTGATGTGGAATCCAATGGGTCTACCGCTGGATATATACCAAGTGCAGCAAGTTTTCTTGACAATACCGTAGTAGCATCAAGGTGAGCAAATGTAGTTGCAGGAGCAGGGTCAGTTAAATCATCAGCAGGCACATAAACCGCTTGAACAGATGTAATCGAACCTTTTTTGGTAGAAGTAATTCTTTCTTGCATAGCCCCCATTTCGGTAGCAAGAGTAGGCTGGTAACCTACTGCAGATGGCATTCTTCCTAAAAGAGCAGATACTTCAGATCCTGCTTGTGTAAATCTAAAAATATTATCAATAAAAAATAAGATATCTTTTCCTTTACCTTCACCATCTCCATCTCTAAAATTTTCAGCTAAGGTCAATCCTGAAAGTGCCACTCTAGCTCTTGCTCCTGGAGGTTCATTCATTTGTCCAAAAACAAATGCCGCCTGAGAATCTTTAAGTGCTTCCTTGTTGATTTTGTCTAACGGCCAATTCCCTTTTTCCATTTCCTCCATGAACTCATCACCATACTTTACGATTCCCGATTCAAGCATTTCACGTAATAAGTCATTTCCTTCTCTTGACCTTTCCCCAACACCAGCAAAAACGGATAATCCATCGTGACCTTTAGCGATGTTGTTAATCAATTCTTGAATTAATACTGTTTTACCAACACCAGCACCACCAAATAAACCGATCTTACCCCCTTTAGCATAGGGCTCAATCAAGTCAATCACTTTAATTCCTGTAAATAATACTTCNGTTGCNGTNGATAAATCNTCAAATTTAGGTGCCTCTCTNTGTATAGGTAATTTTTGATCTGTTTCGCATTCGCCAATACCATCAATAGCCTCACCAACTACATTAAATAATCTTCCTTTTACTTCATCCCCTGTAGGCATACTAATTGGAGCTCCAATAGCAATAGCGTCCATTCCCCTTGTGAGACCATCTGTAGAATCCATTGCTACGGTTCTAACGCTATCTTCACCAATNTGCTTTTGACATTCTANGACAACTCTAGTACCATCTTCCTTTTTAATNTCGATAGCATCCAAGAGATTTGGTAACTTATCTGCATTTTCAAAACTAACATCCACAACCGGACCAATTACCTGTGAGATTTTTCCTTTAATTTGAGACATATAAAATTGTTTTAATTTTTACGCTGCAAAACTAANATAATTTATATTACTTATACAGATATGTTAATAAAATCACTACTTGTTGATACAGGGGCGAAATTAACTGCTATTTTTACCCTACAATTGTAATCGTTTTATACCCTAATATCNTGTGAAAGTACATACAGATTTTTCTAGTTATATTAATGTAAAAAATCCTGTAGTTACAGTAGGTACATTTGACGGAGTTCATTTAGGTCACCAAAAAATACTAAATAGAATTAAAAAAATTGCTTCTTCAGTGAGTGGCGAAACGGTTTTACTTACTTTCCATCCTCACCCAAGAAAGGTATTATTCAATGACAAAACAGTTAAACTAATTCATACGCTTAATGAAAAAATTAAAGTGCTAGAAAAAAAAGGATTAGATCACCTTGTAATTTATCCATTTACACGATCTTTCTCTACTTACAGCGCACAAAAGTATGTAGAAGAATTAATTGTAAATAAACTAAAAACACATACGCTGGTTATAGGATATGATCACCATTTTGGAAATGATCGAAAAGGAAATATTGAACTTTTAGATAAACTAAAAGATAAATACCATTATAATCTTGAAGAAATTAGCGCCCACGAAATTGACGAAATTAAAGTGAGTTCCACAAAAGTAAGGAATGCCATCTATAGCGGTGATATTCATTTAGTACCAAACTACACTGGATATCCATTTCATTTTTCTGGAATTGTTATAAAAGGGGATGGCATTGGGAAAACCATTAATTATCCCACTGCAAACGTTTCACTTTCAAGCCAAGAAAAAATAATCCCTAAGAAAGGAGTATATGCGGTAANATGTGAGCTTAAGAATAAAAAATACTNCAATGGAGTAATGAACATAGGCAATCGTCCTACCATTGGGATTAATCAAAATGAAAGCATTGAAATACATTTATTTGATTTTAATGAAAACATTTATGGAGAGACNCTCAATGTGGATGTAATAANGAAGATTAGAGAAGAAAAAAAATTCAAAAATATAGAAGCGCTNAAAANTCAAATTACCAAAGATTGCATTAAAGCAACTCAAATGCTAAGTGAATAATTATTATTTATACCTACTTTTTTTTCTCATCGGACTTACTACTAAGNTTGAAGCTCAACGGAGTGTTATNTATAAAAATCTTGAAGAAGCCGTTCAAAATAAAGAACATGTTTACAAGNTAAATTTGTCTAGAAAAAAACTTGACTCATTACCTAACAACCTTTTTCAATTAAAAAACTTAGAATATCTAGATTTAAGTAAAAATCGATTAGATCATATTCCAAAAGAGTTGAAAGCACTTCAAAATCTTGAACATATTAACCTATCCAAAAATAATTTTACTGATTTCCCCAAAATAATTACCGAGCTGTCACAGCTTCAAGAAATAATAATTAACAATAATAAGATTACTTCTATTCCAAAACAGATNAAATATTTAAANTCTCTAGTCAAATTAGACATGTGGTCTAATGAACTTATANAGGTTCCAGACGAGATTGGCCAATTAACTTCATTAAAAGAAGTAGATTTAAGGGTAATTCAATTCTCAGACCGTGAAAAAGAAAGAATATCAGGGTTACTTCCTAATACCAAAGTATATTTTTNTAATTCATGTAACTGTAGTGATTAATTGCAGCCNACTTCTACCCCTCCAGTNAGTAATGAGATAGCCACTGCCTGAGTAGCTGAATTTTGAGGTACTAAATTAGCTGAATCGCAACAGAATTTAAATCCACTGGTGAGCTGACCAGCACATAACTCAAGCATTGTGCCATCAGAAAGAAAAGTGGATAGTTTAGTACTATACTTACTTGCAAAAATACCATATCCGTTATTCACGTTTGTGAATATCGGCCTTTCTGTTACCACACCAGTAACTGGCTCATTAACTTGCATATACGTATTTAAATCATCGTTGCCCGCGGTTAAAATAAGTTCTACAGCATCCATTTTTAATACTCTTTTNAGCACGTCACTTTCATTTTCATTATTCTCAAGTTGACTAACAACCCAATTGAAAAAAGATACTCCAGCAATGTCTTTAAACATTTCTTCCCCACCTTCTGTAGAAANACTGATTTGTCTTCCTAAATTCCACTCCAAATATTTATCCTGCTCAGACAAATCATTATAAACTTCCGTGTAGTGCAATCTAAAAACCAATTCATATCGCCTTCCACCTTCTGCCGTTACCCACCTTAAAGATTGATCGAAATAACCATTATCATCTGTTGTAGCTAAGTCTACATCTGCAACCTTGAACCCGTTTATCCTCAAGAAAAGGTATGTCTGATATTTAAAATTTAACCAAGAACCCTTGATCATTTCTGTTCTAGCATCAAATTCTAAATTTCTTTCAGGAACGGAAACTTTTAAGTGATAACTATTTTCTTCTCTTAGTGTATCATAAAGTGACTCAAAAAAATACACCTTTTGTGAATCTTCATAAAAAATTCCTTGATCTAAATTGCCTACCATGAGTTCCCTGAGTGTGTCTTGATCTATCATACTCCCGAACTCGTTATACTCCTCTAGGACCGCGATAACATTATTAAATTCAGTACAGTCATTTATAGCTGCGTAATTCACATTATTACCATATCCCAAAAAAGATCTATTAATTTTTACAAATTGGGTGTCCTGAGATTGATCTAATAAACCGTATACAATCGGAATAGTTTTGTAAGGTGCATTTAATTCAAAATCTGTACTGCAAGAAATTAATAAAATTAAAGCGGATAAAAACGAAATGACTGTTTTTTTCATGATCAGTTATTTATCATCATTTTAGTTGAAATCTTTCGTTTTGGAGAATCAAAAATCACATTGTACCAACCTGGATTTAAGTTTCTAACATTAAGCTCTATCTCATTTAATCCTGGATTATAAGTTTGGTTATCTAGCCCATAAACAACTCTACCCAACGGATCAACTATCTTTATTGATGCATCGTCAACCATCGAACTCAGATTAAATTTTAACACGGCCAAAGTATTTGCTGGATTAGGGTATACTAAAAAGTCGAAAACCAATTCATCTTCAATTGACAGTGGACCCGACAAATTGATATCGTCTATAAATAAATCATTTCCCCCGCCACTTGTGAATTTTATCTTAAAACGAAAATCACTAACTAGATATACACTAGTAATTCCGGAAACATTCACTGTATTCCAATCGTTTGCTGAAGGATTATATGATGAGTTAGTGTTTGGGTAAGTTGCAATAGTTGATGCTGGAATATTTTTTCTTAAAAACCAAGTTTCACCACAGTCTCTACTGGCTAAAACCTGCATAAAATCTGTGTTTTGAGAATTTCTTTTGGCAAAAGCATATTTAAAGGACAATGAGGCAGATGATAAATTCGATATATCTAATGTTGTACTGACTAATTCATCAACAGATCCTGGTATAGCGGCAGAATTATCAAGTTTAACAGCATAGGAACCAGAAAAACTGGATGAATTCATCACATGAAATCCAGGACCTTCTGGGTTATACACCGACCAATCTGAATTTGGAATTTGGGTAGCACTTTCAAAATCATCTACAAAGGGAGTTAAATCTCCTGGATTGGCTATAACCGTAATGAAGTTGGGGAAATTTTGAGAAAGTTGGTTTCCAAACTGATCAGAAACCTGTAATTGAACATCGTAAGTTCCTGCATTTGCATAGGTTACTGTGGGATTTTGTTGAGTTGAAGTACTTGGTGACCCTCCTGGAAAACTCCAACTCCAACTATTCACATTATTATAAGATTCATCAAAAAATTCAACCACATCTCCTCCACAGACCATATTTCTGTTAGATCTAATGTCTACAGCACATATTGTTGGAGTTTGATTAAGTCCAGTAGCTGTATGATTTGAAGAAGACCATAGATTATTCCTTCCAGCTACACCCGAAACCAATGCGGCTCTCATTCTTGATTTCTGACCTGGTGTAAACATTTTAGAACAATATGAGTATTCCAAATAATTTTCAATGTTATCTACCACATCTGTTGTCCAATAACCATCAACTGCATCATTTGAGCATGTATTAGAAGATACATTACATGACGTAACTCCTATGCATCTTGGGGTATCATCCACTGCGTCATCTTGTGTACAACTTGATGCATTTCCTGGATTATTATTATTTCCCCATAAGTGATCTAAATTTAACCAATGTCCTACTTCATGTGTTAATGTTCTGCTGGAATATAG
>NZMV01000068.1 GCA_002694645.1 Crocinitomicaceae bacterium
TGCTAAATGTTCTTCAGATAATTCAAAATTCATAATTGATTAATTTGGCTGCAAAGCTATAAAATTAATCATATATTGTTGTTGCAGAAAACTGTTAAAAATAAATGACAAATTACCGCGTTATTGGACTGATGTCTGGAACTTCTCTAGACGGTTTAGATATTATCTGTGTTCGCTTTAGTTATCGTAATACATGGAAATATCAGATCGAATTTTCCACCACTTATTCTTACTCAGATGAGTGGATACAGAAATTAAAAAATGCACCACAATTAAATGAAGAACAAATCAGATTGTTAGATCTTGAATATGGGACTCTTTTAGGTGAAATGATCAATCATTTTACTCAGGAAAATAAAATTATAAAAACCGAATTAGATTTAATTAGTTCACATGGACATACGATCTTTCATCAACCCGAAAGAGGAATTACACTACAAATTGGTGATGGTCAATCCATTTCAAACTTGACTAAAATTAACGTCATTAACAACTTTAGAGCGGTTGACGTGAGCTTAGGAGGTCAAGGCGCCCCATTAGTCCCGATTGGAGATCAATTGCTGTTTTCTGAGTATACCTATTGCTTAAACCTTGGTGGCATCGCAAATATCTCTATAAATGAGAAGAATGAAATCAAAGCTGGAGACATTACATTTGCCAATATGGTAAGCAATGATTTAGCTAAAAAAAAGAATTTAATGTATGATATTGATGGACACTTAGCCGAAAGTGGTCGTATAAGTGTACCGTTACTAAATGAACTTAATAGGCTGCCTTATTTTGACAAACCCTTTCCTAAATCGCTAGCAACAGAAGGGTATGTGAATTGGTTCAAACCAGTATTAGAAAAATATGATTTACCTGTAGAGGATAAACTACATACCGTTGGAAATCACCTTTGTATTCAGATAAAAAGAGCAATAAAGAAAATTGAATTCCCTATTTTGATCACAGGTGGAGGATCCTTCAATTCTTTTTGGATTAAAAACCTATCCAATTTAGGACTAAATATAAAAATACCTGACCGAGAATTAGTTGAATATAAAGAAGCTTTGATCTTTGCCTTATTAGGTGTTTTAAAAAAAGAAAACTTAATTAATGTTCTTTCTTCTGTAACCGGCTCATCGTCAGACACCTCATCTGGAGATATGTTTAATCCAAATTCATAATCTTATCCTTTGTTAAATCCATTGTATAAGTGACTTGTTTTTTTATACATTTGAGAGCATAAAATCTTCAATGAAGGAATTACTTAAAAAGTTCGAAAATAAAACACCTGAAGTTGTTTTCCAATGGAAAGATTCTGAGACGGAAGCTAAAGGATGGGTAGTGATTAATTCTCTCAGAGGCGGTGCCGCTGGAGGAGGAACTCGGATGAGAGTGGGCTTAGACCAACATGAAGTAACTTCTTTAGCCAAAACAATGGAGGTAAAATTTACCGTGTCAGGACCACCAATTGGAGGAGCAAAATCTGGAATTAATTTTGACCCAAATGACCCTAGAAAAGCGGGTGTGCTAAAAAGATGGTACGAAGCGGTTACTCCTCTTTTAAAACACTATTACGGCACTGGAGGGGATCTTAACGTAGATGAAATTCACGAAGTAATTCCTATTACGGAGGATTGTGGGGTATGGCACCCACAAGAAGGAGTTTTCAACGGCCATTATCAGCCTAGAGAAGCACAAAAAATAAATCGTATTGGTCAATTAAGACAAGGTGTATTAAAAGCCATTGAAGATGAAAAGTACTCTCCAGATGTACACAAAAAATACGTTGTAGCCGATATGATCACAGGGTATGGTGTTGCTGAGTCTGTAAAGCATTATTTTGACATATATGGAGGGGAATTAAAAGGTAAAAGAGTTATCGTTCAAGGTTGGGGTAATGTAGGTTCAGCAGGAGCATATTATCTCGCTCAAGAGGGAGCTAAAATTGTAGGCATTATAGACAGAGNAGGTGGATTAATCAACGAAAATGGTTTTACTTTTGAAGAAATNAAACAACTTTTTATCAATAAGAACGGAAACGCNTTAAATGCCCCCAATATGCTTTCTTTTGACGAAGTNAATGCTAAAATTTGGGACCTAAAATCTGANGTCTTTATTCCTTGTGCTGCNTCCAGNCTTATTACNAAAGAGCAAGTGGATAGCATGATAAAATCTGGTATNAAAGTCATTGCTGCTGGAGCTAATGTTCCCTTTGCAGACCCNGAAATTTTCTTTGGNCCTATTGCAGATTACACCGATGAAAAAATAAGNGTTATTCCGGATTTTATTTCTAATTGNGGTATGGCTAGGGTATTTGCCTATCTTATGGGGAATGACCTTGACAAAATAGAGGATGAAGCTATATTTAAAGACACTTCTGACACTATTAAAAACGCGCTACAAAAAACATTTGAAACTAAAAACCAAAAAACGAGTATATCTAAAACCGCATTTGATATTGCGCTTAATCAGTTAGTCTAGAATGGAAACCATAATTGTTATTGTATTTATTCTTGGGTATTTAGCTATCACATTAGAACATACCCTTAAAGTTGATAAGCTTGTTCCCGCACTACTAATGATGGCTATTGCATGGGCTTGTATTGCCTTTGGTCTTCCAGAGCTAACCACCTGGTTTGATTCTTCTCATCACCAATTAGTAAACGGATTTTCTGATTTACCTCACGATTCGGATCAACACGGTCTATCCAAGATGCATTTCTTGGAAGAAACACTATTACACCACTTTGGAAAGACTTGTGAAATCCTTGTTTTTTTAATAGGTGCCATGACCATTGTAGAAATTATTGATTATTTCAATGGCTTTGCTACGATAAAACAATTTATCAAAACAAATAAAAAAAGATCACTATTATGGATCATGTGTATTTTGGCTTTTATTTTATCAGCCATCATTGATAATCTAACAGCTACAATAGTGTTAATCACTATCCTTAGAAAATTAATTGCTGAAAATAAAGATCGGATTTGGTTTGCTGGACTTATTATCATTGCTGCAAATGCAGGTGGTGCATGGTCACCCATTGGAGATGTTACTACTACCATGCTATGGATGGGAGAAAAAGTAACTACGGTTAATTTGATTAAACTACTCATCATTCCTTCTTTAATTTGTATGATAATCCCTACCACAATTGCTAGCTTTTTAAAACCATTTAACAGCACTTTTACTGCTCCACCATCTGCAGAAAATAAGAGTAAATATGGCTCTTCTATGCTATATATTGGTTTAACCTCGATTGTTTTTGTCCCTATTTTTAAAACCGTAACACATTTACCACCCTATGTAGGAATGATGTTGTCATTATCGATAGTGGCCCTACTTGCTGAAATCTTTAATGCTAGACAAAGTACATCCAGTGAAGGTGGTCATGCCAATAGCCCCATTTTTAAAGCTCTTTCGAAAATCGAAATGCCTTCAATTTTATTCTTTCTAGGCATACTTATGACCGTGGCAGCCCTGGAGTCATTAGGGCTGATTTTCATGTTTGGACAAGATGTCCAGCAAGCTATTTCCACAGATCTATTCGTCATTCTATTAGGAGCTGGATCTGCTGTTATAGATAATGTACCGTTAGTCGCAGCAAGCATGGGTATGTTTGATCTACCGATTGATAGTACCACATGGCACTTCATTGCTTATGCAGCTGGAACTGGTGGAAGTATGTTAATTATTGGTTCTGCTGCAGGAGTTGTTGCTATGGGTATGGAAAAAATCTCCTTTTTTTGGTACTTAAGAAAGATGGGATGGTTAGCTATGATTGGATACTTAACAGGCGCTGGTTCATTTCTATTATTTAGCGTAGCGTAATTCGTATTCAAAAAATAGTACTTTCATAGCAAAATACTATACATGAATTTAAATTTCCTACCTATGTTCTTTTCTATTCAAGAAAGTTCATCTGATATTCTAGAAGAAGCTACTTCAATTATTGAAACTGAACAAATCTCCATGTGGCAATTGATCTGGGGGTACGACTCCATGACAGGCGATTACAGCATTACAAGCTTAGTCGTGATGTCTCTTCTTTTTCTATTTTCATTTATTGCAATTTATGTTTTCATTGAACGATTTATGGCTGTGCAACGCGCTTTGAAAGGAGAAAAAGATTTTATGCAAAAAATTACGGGATTCGTCAAAGCTGGAAATTTAAATGAAGCTAAAGATCATTGTAAATCATCTGATAATCCTATTGCTAGGATGATTGAGAAAGGAATTAGTAGAGTGGGTAGACCCATGAAAGACATTACCACTTCCATTGAAAATGTGGGTAAATTAGAAATTTCAAGACTTGAAAGAAGATTATCCATGTTAGCTACCATTTCAGGTGTAGCACCCATGCTAGGGTTTTTAGGTACTGTTCTTGGTATGGTAAAAGTTTTTCAGAACATGTCAAAAGAAAAAACATTTGAAATTGCCAGTTTGTCTGGTGGAATTATGGAAGCTATGATTACTACCGTTGGGGGATTAATTGTAGGTATAGTTGCTTATGTAGCTTACAATTACCTTGTAAGTAAGGTGGAGAAGGTGATTCATAATATGGAAGGGGCATCCATTGAGTTCATTGATATTCTGGAAGCTCCAGGCAAATAATCTATGGATTTTAGATCAGGTAATAAAATCAAAATTGAAGGAGGTATGTCATCAATGACTGATCTTGTTTTTCTCCTTTTGATTTTTTTCATTGTGATTTCTACTATGATAACTGCAGGAATAAATATCGATGTTCCTAAAAATGGTGGCAAGTCGTCCAATAAGAAAATCCTGAGCATTAATATTAATGACAAAAATGAATACTTCATTAATAAGAAAAAAACAGCCATAACTAGTGAAGACATAGAAGCTGTTATTTTGAAAAATATTGGAAATGACAGCATCATTTCACTGTATGGGAGTGAAGAAAGTTCTTGGGAAGCCACTGTATATGTTATTGATATTGCCAAACAAAACAACTTTAAAATTTCATTGAACGGAAATAGAAAATGAGGTCTTCCAATAAAATAAAAGTAGAAGGAGGGATGTCATCCATGACAGATCTTGTATTCCTCTTATTAATATTCTTCATTATCATCTCTACTTTCGTCAACACATCTCACCAAATTCAGCTGCCAGATGGTAGTGGTGACCCATCATTAACCTCACCAGTTAAAGTGTATGTAAATGCGGAAAATCAGTTCTTTATTAACAGCAATGAAGAACCTATTCAGGTGTATAATGTAGAACGTGAAATAATGAATCTTATTGGAGAAAATAAGGCTATTGAATTATTGGCTGACAAAGAGACTCATCGTGCTTCAGCTTACGAAATAATTAGAATAGCAAAACAAAATGCCCTGAAAGTCGTTGTTAAAACTAAAGGCGGTAAATAAATTGGATCTCGTAAGAAAAAAAGATAATCGAACTGGCATCATCATAAGTGTGGGTATACACCTCTCTTTACTACTTCTTGTGTTTTTGAGCAAGGGTTGTGTTGAACTGCAAAATCCACCTCAATTCACATTGGAAGAGGTAGTTGTGCTAGACTTTTCTGAAAAAGGTGGTGGAAGTCCGGGAAGTTCATCTCCACAACAACCTCAACCCGTAGTTAAAGATCCAGCTCCCCAAGAAGTTACTCAGGAAGAGTCGCCCGTGGTAACCCCAACTAGCAGCAACACTCAAAATGCAACCAGCGAAGAAACTACTGCTGAACCTGAGCCGCAACAGCCCAAAAACGATTTTAGTAACCTATTTGGACAAGGCTCTGGAAGCAGTCAAGGAGGTAATGGACAAGGTGAAGGTACTGGAATTGGGACAGGAAGCGGACCAGATACTGGTGGTGGTATGGGTGATGGAAAAGGAAGGCAGGTTATAGGAAATCCAGAACTGGATAATCCGAAAAGTTGGGAAGGGTTTGTGATGGTTCAGTTTATTATTGACGCTAGCGGTAATGTTATAAGTACAAAGGTCTTAAAAGGGCACTCCAAAACAACCATCAACTTAACCAGTAGCGATCAAGTTTTTATAGAAAATGACTGTAGAAAAAAATTCAAGTTTACTCCTACCTCTACAGGAAGTATTAAAGATAGACTCGTTAAACGTATTCAATACATTAAAAAGTAATGAAGACCTACGAAGAGGTCATCGACTTTTTATTCAAACAATTCCCATCTTACCAACAAAAAGGAGGAAGCGCATATAAAATAGGACTAGATAATATCCAGGCTATTTGTAATGTCATTGGAAATCCTGAGAACAAGATCAAGACCATACATCTTGCAGGTACGAATGGTAAAGGTACAGTTAGTAATTATCTAACTAACATTTACCAACAAAATGGTTACAAAGTAGGAACATTTACATCACCTCACCTTGTCGATTTTAGAGAACGTATTACCATAAATGGAGAATGGATTCCCAAAAAAGATATCATTTATTTTTATGAGACATTTAAAAATGCCTTAAGCCAACTAGCACCTTCTTTTTTTGAATGGTCTACCGCTCTAGCATTACATTATTTTCATAAGGAGAATACAGATATCAATATCATTGAAACCGGTTTAGGTGGTAGATTAGATTCTACCAATGTCATACAACCCTTACTATCCATAATCACCACCATTGGATTAGATCACAAAGAATTTTTGGGGGATGACATAAAAAATATTGCACAAGAAAAAGCTGGTATTATCAAAGAGAAAACACCGGTATTATTGGGCCCTGACATAAAGGAAACATTACCAATTTTCGAAAGAATAAGTAAAGAAAAAGAGGCTCCTCTTTACCAAACAAAAGGTTCAATAATTCAACAACTCGCCCTACCATCCTATTTACTTCATAACTGGAAGACAGCTCTTGAAGCCAGTTCTATTTTATATAAAAGCTTTCCTGTAAGTATTGAAGACAACCCTAAAAAGTATCTCACTATTAGAGGAAGGTGGCAAGTAGTACAAAATAAGCCGAAAATAGTTCTAGATGTGGGTCACAATGAACAAGGTGTTCATGCCATAGTAAATCAACTTGATAATGAGTCATATGATCATTTACATATCATGTTAGGTTTTTCTGCTGAAAAAGAAACGGAACGAATATTAGCGTTATTTCCAAAAGATGCTACCTTCTACATCACAAAATCAACCAATGAAAGAAGTGCTGATCCCAAAATAATTGCAACCCATATTCGTGGTGAAAAAATAAATTGCTTTCTCGACTTTAAAGAAGCATTCCATACCATAAATAAGGCCGTGAAAAAAGATGATTTTGTATTGATATGTGGTAGTGTTTTTCTAGTAGGAGACATCCTGCAG
>NZMV01000069.1 GCA_002694645.1 Crocinitomicaceae bacterium
CAATGATCAACTTCATCACCGATGATGCTGAAAAGTTGATCGAATCATTTAGATGGATTAATTGAATGCGGGTATACCCGTCACATCCATTCCTGTTATAAGCAAATGAATATCATGTGTACCTTCATATGTCAATACAGACTCAAGGTTTGCCATGTGTCTCATAATTGAATATTCATTCATTATACCCATAGCTCCGTGAACTTGTCGAGCTTCTCTTGCAATTTTAACAGCCATTTCAACATTATTTCTTTTTGCCATTGAAATTTGTGCAGAAGTGGCTCTTCCGTCTTCTCTCAATTGCCCTAATCTGAAAGTAAGTAGCTGTGCTTTTGTTATTTCAGTTATCATCTCCGCCAATTTCTTTTGTACTAGTTGGAAACTTGCAATAGGCTTTCCGAATTGAACTCTTTCCTTGGAATATCTCAATGCAGAATCATAACAATCCATTGCCGCACCAATAGCACCCCATGCNATTCCATATCTTGCTGAATCAAGNCACATTAGAGGAGCACCGAGGCCATCTTTATTTGGNAGTAAATTCTCTTTGGGAACTTTTACNTTGTTAAAAATCAATTCCCCTGTTGCAGAAGCTCTTAAAGAGTGTTTACCGTGCATTTCTGGAGTCTCAAAGCCTTCCATGCCNCTCTCAACTATGAGTCCCTTAATTCGGTCATTTTCATCTTTTGCCCAAACTACAGCGATATCTGCAAAAGGCGCATTTGAAATCCACATTTTTGCTCCATTAAGGATATAGTGATCACCACCATCCTTAAAATTTGTGATCATACCCCCTGGATTCGAACCAAAGTCCGGCTCTGTCAAACCAAAACAACCCATCATTTCACCAGAAGCCAATTTTGGTAAGTATTTTTTTGATTGTTCTTCTGAGCCAAATTTCCAAATTGGATACATCACTAATGAACTTTGAACAGAAGAGGTTGAACGAAGCCCAGAGTCACAACGTTCTAGTTCTTGCATAATTATTCCATAAGCTATTTGATCCAGTCCAGCACCACCATATTCGNCAGGGATATATGGCCCAAAACCACCTATTTCTGCTAGCCCTTTTAAAATGTGATTGGGAAAAGTGGCATTTTCGAAATGTTCTTCAATTATTGGAGATACTTCTTTCTTTACCCAGGCTCTAGCGGTTTCTCTTATAAGCTTATGCTCGTCAGATAATAATTCATCCATTAAATAATAGTCGTGAGATTGAAATTGATCTTTGCTCATTTGATTTGTTTTGAAGGCAAATGTATAGGTATTTTAAAGATAGACAAGTATCTGTTGGCTCAATTTTTTACTTAAAGTCTCCATTTATTTCTATGGAAATTATTTTACTGAAACACGACATTTGCAATCATTAATTTTAATTTTGATCATTGACTAAATGATACCNCAAGATACNATAGGGAAAATTTTTGATGCTGCAGATATTGTAGAGGTAATTAGTGATTTTGTTAATCTTAAAAAATCAGGAGCTAATTACAAGGGGTTAAGTCCTTTCAGTAATGAAAAAACTCCATCCTTCATGGTTTCTCCTGGTAAACGAATTTTTAAAGATTTCAGTTCTGGAAAAGGGGGGAACGTAGTTACTTTTTTAATGGAACATGAACACCTCTCGTATCCAGAAGCACTCAGATGGCTAGCTAACAAGTATCAAATTGAAATTCAAGAAGAGGCTCCTAACGAAGAACAGTTAGAAGAAAAAAATAAGAGAGAGGGGTTGTATTTGGCTCACCAATTTGCAAATGATTTTTTTAAGNATCAACTTTTAAATACTGACGAAGGAAAATCAATCGGGCTAACCTATTTCAAAAAAAGAGGATACCATCTTCAAACTATGGAAAACTTCAGTCTAGGATATTCGCCTGAAAAGAGTAATGCATTAGCTGAAAAAGCCATAGCTGAAAAATACAACCTAGATGCTTTGATAGAATCTGGAATCATAAAAAAGAATGAAAAGGGTCACTATGACTTTTTTAGAGGTAGAGTAATTTTCCCCATTCAAAACCTAACAGGAAGAATAATTGGCTTTGGAGCTCGCACATTAAAAAGTGATAAAAATATCGCCAAATATTTTAATTCACCTGAAAGTAAAATCTACAATAAAAGTCAAGTTTTATATGGACTTTACCAATCCAAAAATGAGATCATTAAAAACGATTTATGTTACTTAGTTGAAGGATATACTGATGTTATTTCATTACACCATAATGGTATTANGAATGTGGTNGCCTCCAGTGGTACTTCNTTAACAGAGGGGCAAATAAGATTAATAAAAAGATTCACTAATAACATCGTTATACTNTATGATGGTGATGCTGCTGGAATCAATGCCTCTTTTNGNGGAGTTGATATGATTTTAAAAGAAGGACTTCAAGTTAAAATTATTTTATTTCCTGATGGGGAAGATCCTGATAGTTACGCNTTCAAATTAGGTCAAAATGAGCTGCATAATTTTCTCATCAATAATCAAGAAGATTTTATCACATTTAAATCCAATCAACTTTTAGAAAAATCTAAAAATGATCCTATTAGTATTTCAAACACCATTAATGATATCATCACTACTATTGCAGTAATACCTGACCCTGTATCTAGATCAGTTTATATTAAAAGCACCGCTCAAAAATTTCAAATGGATGAGCAACTTCTGATTGTGGAAGTTCAAAAAAAATTAAAACAAAAATCATNTAGTACTGGCATCCCAGAAAAAACAAATTTTGAAACAAGAGTTCATACGTCAACCAAAAAAGGATTTGAAAAAGGGATAAAACATAAACTAGATACTCAAGAAAAAGATTTAATTAGATTAATGGTGAGCTATGGGGCNAAATCCATTCCCATTGAAATTCAAAATGAAAATGGAGAAAAAGTAGAAGAAGAATATCCGCTAGCTCAATTTATCATTGAAGAAATATTAACAGATAATTTAAGTTATAACGATTCTAAATTTCAACTTATTTTTAATGAATATGTGGACGGGTTAGAAAACGGTCTGCTTGTGAATGATCAACACTTTATACAACAACCTGATCTAACAAGTTTAATTGTAGATCTCACCACTTCAGAAAATGTATTAAGTGAAAATTGGATTAATAAGCACCAAATTCATACTAGAACCGAACCAAAAAGGCTCAAGCAAGCAGCAATTGAATCTGTTTTCATATTTAAATTAAGAGTTACTGAAAATCTTATTCTAGAAAAACAGGAGCTATTAAAGAATACTAACGATAGAACCTCTGAAAATGGAATTCTTGAAGAAATACAAGAATTAACAAAAGTCCGTAATATATTTGCCAGTGAATTAGGAATAATAATTACACAATAACACAAAAATGCAAGAATTAAATTTTGAATGGTTTCTTTTTCTAAGCTTATTGGGGATAACGTTATTATTCTGGCTAATAGCAAATAGATGGATTAACAAGNGGTTAATTTCGTTTCTAAAAAAGNGAGATNTACTNGTAATTGGAAGAGAAAAAAATATTATAAAATTAGCCAAGCAAATTTTATTGATTCTNTGTTGCATTTTNCTGGTCTTTTTTGAAACNCTTTTAAGTGATGCTTTTTCNNTAAANACTATTAAAAACTTNGAGCTGATTCCNNCCAGTTGGTTTGGATCANGTGAAGATGGNTCAACATCCAATTTTAAACTCACCATCGGTAGNTTATTCTATTTGATTTTCATTGTCATTATCTCTAGAATTCTAATTACGATCATCAGAATTGTTCTACAAAGAATTGCAAAAACAAAATCTTGGATTGATGAAGGAGGAAGGTATACCATTGTTCAGTTAAGTAAATATTTTATTTACACCATTGCTTTTGTAATNGCTATACAAGGNTTGGGTATAAATATCACATTTTTAATAGCCGGTTCTGCTGCTCTTTTTGTTGGTATAGGTTTTGGATTACAATCTATATTAGGAGATGTTTTTTCAGGNGTTATATTNCTATTTGATGGAAGTATAAAAGTAGGAGATGTAGTTGAAATGCCTAGCGAAGAAATTTGTAAAGTAGAGCATATTTTTATTCGTACTTCTCAACTAAAAACATTGGATGGTAAAATTATTATTGTCCCTAATTCTAATCTNACNAAAGAAAACGTTATTAACTGGAGCATAAGNGAGAAGGTAACTCGTTTTCATGTATCTGTAGGGGTNGCATATGGCTCAGACACTCAAAAGGTAAAAGATATACTTTATCAATGCGCATTGAAGCACCCACATGTGGAAAAAAGACGAAATATCGCTGTTATTTTAGAAGATTTTGGAGACTACTCCCTTAAATTTAAAGTTTTTTTCTGGGCAAGAAAAACNTGGGAAATTTTAAATATCAAAAGTGATATAAGGTTCGCTATTGATCAAGCATTTAGACAAAATAACATAAAGATNCCATATCCTCAAAGGGATTTACACATCGTNTCAGGNATGAAAAAAGANAATATCAGCAAAGATNTTTAGCTTGGTTTGACATCCTTAATNTTTAACTGCAGANTCATTTGATTNTTGTANTAATTCTCTACAACTGAACCTACTACATCNGCTTTNTNCAACTGATTAATTTTNTGNAANTTTTCGGCNGAATTAAACCAAATCCCTNCAATATGTTNNGCTTGTTGAAAGTCTGTAAATAAAAACTTTATNTGTTTTNGTCCNACTATTCTNGGTGGNGNTTTAAANTAAAGTTTCTTAAAACAAAAAACAGGTCTTGGATTGGAGGGCCCAAAAGGCTCCATTTGTTTTATGATTCTCATCAATTTTGGGACGCCATTTTTATTCAAATTTTGAAATAATTTTTCCAGCGTTAAGTCTACATCAATCGATATTTTTTTTTGTCTAACTTCTTTGCTCATGTTGTCAGCAACAAGTTTTTCAAAATCTTTAGAGAAATCGTCAAGAATTTCCCGTTTCATTGTTAATCCTGCAGCATATTTGTGACCTCCAAATCTAGTGAAGTAGTGATTTAATTGATTTAAAATTTCATAAATGTCAAATTCTTTTACAGATCTAGCAGAACCTGTTATTAAATCTCCATCCCCCGAAAATACAATGGTTGGTTTATAGAATTCTTCAATTATACGTGAAGCCACAATGCCAATAACTCCTTTATGCCAATCTGGAGAATACACTACATTGGTAAATCTAGTTGCAGGTGTTTTAGAAAGTTGAAAAAGGGCCTCATTTGTTATATCTTCATCTAATGATTTACGCTCGTTGTTTAGGGACTCGATATCGCTGAAAACTGATTTCTCGTCACCATCCGCAGAAAGTAAAAATTCTACAGCAATTTTAGCATGTGCTAATCTACCTGCAGCATTTATTCTTGGAGCTATCTTAAAGACCAAATCGGCCGAATTAAATGAAATTAAACTGGGATACGTACTCCAAATTTTTTTAACAGAGGAAATGGGGTTAGTATTTATAGAAAGGAGCCCTAAG
>NZMV01000070.1 GCA_002694645.1 Crocinitomicaceae bacterium
CCCACACCCAGGTTGCTTTTCAGCACTTGTTGGTCATATTTTTCTTTAGAGAGTTGAATAAGATTAAAAATTAGATTCAACTGTTCCTTTTGCATTTTTGCTTGATAATAAGACAATATGATGCCGTGAATCGTGTTTTCGATCGCTAGAGTGGCTGTATTTTCACTTTGAATTTGTAGTTGTTCGAGTTTGTTTTTGTTGGCTTGAATTCCAAAGCCGTTAAATATAGTCCAGTTTAAAGCAAGATTACCACTTACATCACTAGATTGAAATAGGTAGGGAGCAAAAGAAATAGGATTATTTCTCTGATCAGAGATGGAATTATTTTGACCTACGTTAATATTGATTTGCGGTAAACTCCCAGCTTCACCCCAACTATTCATTATTTGATTAATGGCCACATTTTTCTGAGTTAATTGTATGTCAAAGTTTTTTTGTAATCCTATTTCGATTGCTTTTTTGAGGCTTAAAGAATCTTGACCCAAGGCTGAAAATGAACTTAAAAAAGTGATTATGATTAGTAATCTATTCATGAAACGATGCTACTCTTTTTTGATTTTCAATAACAGGTTCCACTTTGTCCCACGATGGTATGGTTTTACCACCTTCCCAAATCCATCTTCTTGTTCTTTTCATATCGTTAAAATAGACTATTAGTGGAGGGAAATAAATTAATAATATAATAGTTCCAAATAGTACTCCATAGGCTACAGAAATAGCCATTGGAATTAGAAATTGAGCCTGAAAGCTAGTTTCTAAAATAAGAGGATATAAACCCGCTACCGTAGTAATAGTAGTTAAAATAATCGCTCTAAACCTTGATTTACCTGCTTTGAGGACCGCGTCTTTAATGGAGAGACCTGAAGCGATATTTTTGTTGTATTGATCCAACATAACAACTGCATCGTTTACTAATATTCCTACTAAGGCTATTACACCCCACACGCTTAATGTAGAGAAGGGCTTTCCAACAATGCCATGACCAAGTAAGGCACTGAAAATTCCAACGGGAACAACCATGAGTATAAGTCTGCTTTGATAAAAAGATTTAAAATTTAAGGATATGGTCATCATTATGAGAACAATGCTAATGAGGAATGCAATAGATAGTCTTATCCCAGAGTCTTCAGCTCGTTCAGCTTGTCCTTTGATTTGGTAATCTACATTTGGAAACTTATTCACTAATTTGGGTAATAAATCTCTTTCAATTTGTGCATTGACTTGGCCAGAAAGCTCAGCATCCATTAAACTAGCGTTAACTCTAATTTCTTTTTTCCCGTCTATGTGGTTGATTTTAACTTTACCTCTTTTAATCGTGTAATCAGCTAACTCGTTGAGGGGGAATTCTTCACCCGCTGCAGTCTTAATTCTGGTATTCTCAATATCAGATATTGAATTTCGATCATTCAATGGGTATCTCAACCATATTTTAATTTCATCCCTTCCTTTGATTAGTCTTTGTACTTCCTGACCAAAAAACCCTTGTCTTATTTGATTGGAAATAGTCATCTCATTTAACCCCAATAAATAAGCTTTAGATTTTAAATCTAAATGTAGTTCTCTGTTTCCTATTCCACTATTATCTAAAACATCTTTCACTTCTGGGTAGGTCTTGAGCTGATCTTTCATCCAGTTGGCAGCTTGCTGAAGTTCTTCTCCGTCATCGCTTTGAAGAGATAGGGAAACGGCCCTTCCAAATCGTTGTTGACCACCTACTGAAAACTTTTGCATAAAACGGGTAGAATCTTTTGGAATCTTACTTTTTAATTCATTGGACATATCAATGGTAGAGATATGTTCATTTTCTTTTATAGATAGTCTGAGAGATCCAACATGACTTCCTACTTCACCTAAATTTTCTGTACTGCCCACGCTGATAGCTCTGTAAGTAATAATGGTATCATTGTATTTTTGAATCAGTTCATTGTTATATTCTTCTGCGATGGAGTCGCAATACCAAAGAAATCTTTCTGTCCTTGTTTCTCTTTCTCCGGGTTGGTATGAAAGCTCTACTAAAATGCTATCAAATGGAATACTTGGAAAAAAAGTCCATCTAATCCATCCGGCAGAGAATAGACCTATTACCAATAAAATAAATACCATTGGACCCCAGACGTGTAATCGATGTCTTTTAAGAATTCTTTCTAGCAGTCTTCCATAGGCCTCTCTTACACTCACTACGGCTTTTTCAAGAACAGCCCTAACTGAAGATTTACGTTTTTCTTTTGATTTTAAAATTTTATCACTTGCCAAATGAGAAGGAAGAATTAGAAAGGCTTCAATTAATGAAAACAATAAGCAAGCAATTACACTAAATGCCATTTCTTGCATCATTTCCATTTCACCACCCACAAATAATAATGTAGAAAAAGCAAATACAGTGGTAAGAACAGATGTGAAAACAGCATTCATAACTTCTGTCGTACCATCTAATGCAGCCCTTAATGGAGATTTCCCTCTTTCAAAATGCGCATATATGTTTTCCGCAATAACAATTCCATCGTCCACAAGTATCCCTACTACGAGAATCATTCCAAATAACGATATCATATTGATGGTCATACCATACATAATACCGAACGAAATCATACCGATGAAAGAAAAAGGTATACCAAAAGCTACCCATAAAGACAGTCTCAAACTTAAAAATAATCCAAGTACTAGACAGACAAGAAAGAGTCCAATAACAAGATTATATGATAAGGTGTCAATTCGTTGATCAAGAAGATCTGCAAATTGAAAAAGTGACAGCATTTCAAAATCACGATGTTCATTATTGAACTTTTCAATGTAAGCAGACATTTCATCTGCAATTTTATCTAAGTCTTCATCGGTTGTTTTTTTTACAATAAAACTAACTCCTCTTTTTCCATTCACATAGTTTTTCATAGGAATCTCAGAAAACTCCATACTCACATCTGCAATATCTTTGAGTTTAACTATATCGCCAGTTGGTAATGCTAAAATTACAATCTCTTTGACCTTTTCAGGGTCTGTTGATCGGTTCATGGATCTGATGATGATTTCTTCATTATCTGTTTTTATTCCTCCACCAGAAAGATCTATGTTGCTCATTTTAACAATATTGGAAATGGTGGTGAAATCAAGACCGTATTTCAAGAGGTCATTTTCCCTAATGTCAACGGCAATAATAACGGGCGGATACCCAACAATGCCTATTTGGCTTATTTCTTTTGAAGCTAAAAGTTCTTGCTCCACTTTTTCTGCGGTTTCTTTTAATTTCCAAAGATCATCTGGACCGTAAAGAGAGTAAAACCCAACAACATTACTAAGTCCTCCCATACCTCTTGATGTTTGTGCAAAAACAAGTGGTTTTTCTGCCCCTGCAGGAAATTGATTTATTCCATCCACTGCGTTTTTTACGTCTTGTAACATTTTGTCTAGGTCAATTCCTTCTATTCCCGTTACTGTTATATTAGAAATATTTTCAGAAGAAGTAGATGTGATTTCTTTTACACCTTGTATTCCATTTAAGGATTCTTCTACTTTAGTCGTAATTCCTTCTTCGATCTCTTTTGGTGAAGCTCCAGGGTAGGCCACGTTTATGTAAACCCTATTAGGTGACATTTCAGGAAAAAATGACTTTGGCATTATAAATAAACTCAATACACCTGCTATGGCAGTGACCACAATTACGGCATTGGCCCAAATTGGGAACTTTATAAAATAAGCAATCAGTTTATTCATTATTCTGCTGTATAACTGGAGTTACTTTGTTCTTTTCTTTTTTGTTGATTAAGGGTTGAGTGACATATAAAATGGAATCATTTAGATTTTCAACATAAACAAACTTATCATCGGAAGATCTTATGTCCAAGGAGATGGAAACCAAGGTGCTATCTAGCTCATTTATGGTAAAAAGTCTTTCATTTTCAAATAAAGCTTTTCTTGGAATTTTTACTACATTTTGATTGCTGTTAAACTCAATATTTGCCTCTACATACATCCCATAATAGAGAGACTTGGTGTTAAGGGGTCTTACGTACACAGGTACGTTCTGAGTTTTGGCATTAATAAAGTCCCCTTTCCTGATGACGACACCATCAAATGATCTTTCATTTTCTTTAAGTTCAACTGTGTTTCCAACTTTTATATTGTCCATAAATTTTAGAGGAACGGGTATTTCTATTTCCAATTCATCATTTCTCATGATTTGTATTACAGGTGATCCAGGATTAACAATAGCGCCTTCATCCGTAAACGACTCCACTATCGACCCTGAAAAAGGGGCAAATTGAAAATATTTTGATAGCCTAAATTCATCACTTTTAATACTGAGATACTCAGCTAAAATATTTCTAGATATGATAAAGTTTTTTTCTCTGGTGGTATTAAAATCTGGAAACTCGTTTAATGGTTGATCCACATTTATAGCATTAAAAAATGCATTCCATTTCTCAAACTCTGTTGAGAAATCAGTAGCAATATCGGGTAGGTTTTGAGCTATTAAACTTAGGTAAGCACTTTTTTTAGCAGCTAGCATTAATTTAATATCTGTATCTCTGAGTTTGAATAAAAGATCACCTTTTTTGAACTTAGTTCCCTTTTTTAGTGTAATACTGGACTCAAGGACTCCTTGAACCTCACTTGAGATACCAATCATTTTCCCTGGAACAATACGACCAGAACTTTTCACCATTATAGGGGATTTTTCATTCCGAGTGTATGCTGCAGTAACAAAATTCTCAACCAATACGCTGTCAACGCTTATGATTTTACTTTTCCTGATTTTTTCTGCATTTGCCTCTCCGTAACTCATTCCAGAGTTATAGCTAATGCTTCCTACCACTATCAAAAGTCCTAAAAAGACCAATAACAATACAAAAACTACAATTTTCCTAGCTTTCATTTCAATAAGTTGNTTGAATTTANCGTTAAACGACTAAAGCAAATGTTAATNTAGATTAAGAAACTTATTCGTNTCCGTTAATCAGNACNGGAGTTTTACCATCCGTAATGATCAATTTTGCATTAGGAGAAGTAGAAATTTCTCTCAATACTTCAAGGCTTCTCCATTCAATATTNCCNTCAGTAATTCCTTCTTTAATGATACGTTGAGCATCTCTAATACCNTCTGCCTCAATNCTTTTTCTNTCCGCTTCCTTTTTCTCTCGTTGTAATACAAATTCCATCTGTTGAGCTTGTTGCTCAGATCTCAATTTAGCCTCTATAGCTGCATATAATCCTGGAGGAAGTGTAATGCTCTTAAGTAAAACTGCTTCAATAACAAAACCTCTGTTTTCAAGTAGTTTAACCATTAGTTCCTTTATCTCCTTTTCAATCNCAGCTCTTTTGCCCGAGTGCATATCTTTAGCGTAAAATCTTGCACACACATCCGCGGAAGCTGATCTGAAAGTACTTAGAATAAGAACTCTTTCAAAGTTGGCNCCCACTTCGTTAATAATATCAAGTGCCTTTTCTTCTTTTACNTGATAAAGTATAGAAATTTCTGAACTCACATTTAAACCTTCTTTTGAAGGAAGATTTAATTTAATTTCTTTATTTACAGTTCTTGTAGGTATTTTAACTAACTGGGTAGTAAATGGGTTAATTAAAGTAGGACCGGGTGATGCTGGATTACCTTTTAGTCTTCCTAAGAATTGCCTAACACCTACTTCTCCNGGTTTAACAATAACACAAGAACTAGCTACTGCGGCTATAAATACAAATACAAATATTTTTTTCATCAGTTTAAATTTTTCATAAAGTTAATGAAATATCTACTCTGGGTTAAGAATAGAATCAAAAAAAGCCTGCAAGCGCAGGCTTTATCTATTATANGTGATTTGGTTTATTCGTCTCCGTTAATTAATACGGGNGAACTACCATCTGTAATGATCAATTTAGCATTTGGAGAAGTAGAGATTTCTCTTAGCACTTCTAGGCTTTTCCATTTTATATTGCCCTCAGTAATTCCTTCTCTAAGAATGTTTTGAGCATCTCTTTCCCCCTCAGCTTCAATTCTCTTTCGCTCGGCCTCTTTCTTCTCCCTTTGAAGGACAAACTCCATTTGTTGAGCCTCTTGCTCTGCTTTAAGCTTACCTTCAATAGCAGCATATAATCCACTAGGTAGGGTTATACTTTTTAAAAGAATAGCTTCAATCACAAAACCTCTGTCTTTTAAAAGTTCACTCATTTGAGNTTTTATTTCTTCCTCAATCTCTGCTCTTTTCCCAGAGTGCATGTCCTTAGCATAAAATCGTGCACAAACATCAGCTGCTGCAGATCTGAAAGTACTAAGTATNAGTACACTTTCATACCTTTTTCCAACAGTGNTTATGATATCTAATGCCTTATCTTCTTTTAANTGATAAAGTATNGATATACTAGCCGCTACATTTAAACCTTCTTTAGATGGTAAATTTAATTTTACCTCTCTGTTTACGGTTCTTGTAGGCAACTTTACGATTTGCGTTACAAATGGGTTGTATAAAACTAGCCCTGATGANTTAGGNTGTCCTTTTAATTTTCCAAAGGATTGTTTAACACCTACTTGTCCTGGTCTAATGACCGAAAATGGTATACAAGAAGTCACAGTAAGTGCAATTACAGTTGTAATTAATATTAATTTTTTCATGATTTTATTTTTTGTTTGATTTAGTTANTAGTGGTCATACTTTGACCTATTCGAGCAGTAATCAAACAANNTCTGGTGGNGGGGAGTCTACATTAAGATGATGGGAAATAAAACAAGTTGTATTCAAAAAAACAATATTAACCAAACGGTTTATTTCCATATTATTTTTNTTGTTNATATCAACNAACTCATCTGTTTCAACTTCTTTTTCANATTCTTCTTCCATTTCAATTTCTACACATATTTCTAATTGAATTGGCGAATCATGAATAAATCTAAGTTCAGTTTGNAACAANCAGACCGTGGTAGTCATTATTAGAAAACAGCTGATCAGCGTTGATAATTTGATATGTAAAAATGTAAACTTTTTCATTTTCACCATCACAACCAAACATTATGCCAAATATTGGATTACAGATTAAATATCTGTTTTTGTTACGTAGAAGGATCTGGAATTTCTTGATGTATCTTTTCAATTTCAGCTAAAAGTGTTGAAGATAATTCTACGTTTATAGATTCAATATTTTCACCTAACTGTGACAGCGTAGTAGCTCCAATAATATTACTAGTTACGAAAGGTTGTTGATTCACAAATGCTAATGCCATTTTTGTGAGAGAAATATCAAACTGTTGAGCTAGATTAAGATACCTTCTTGTTGCTTCAGTGCTTTGGTCACTACTGTATCTTACAAAACGTTTAAAAAGATTAAGTCTGCTATTGGGTTGATCAGTTCCGTTTATATATTTTCCTGATAAAACACCACATGCTAATGGGGAGTAAGCTAAGAGACCTACATTTTCTCTCATGGAAATTTCAGCATTACCCACTTCATACTGCCTATTTAGAAGAGAATATGAATTTTGAACCGTAATCATTTTTGGAAGATCATTTTTAGCTTCTTCTAGAAACCGCATGATCCCCCATGGATTTTCATTTGATAAGCCTACATGTCTTATTTTACCGCTCTTAATAAGATCACCAAGAACACATAAAATTTCATAGAAATTATCTTTCCATTTGTCACTTGACTGGTGTTTATATCCTCGTATTCCAAATGTGTTAGTAAAACGTTCGGGCCAATGTAATTGATAAAGGTCAATATAATCTGTTTGTAATCGTTTAAGACTTAAATGAACAGCTTCTTTAATAGCTTCTTTTTTGAATCCAGTCGTTCTTATGTGTTTAGTATATGCTCCAGGTCCAGCAATTTTACTTGCCAATATGATGTTTTGTCTTTGGCCTGTTTTCTTAAACCATGTTCCAATAATTCTTTCTGTTTCACCATATGTTTCAGCTTCTGCAGGTACAGGATAAAGTTCAGCAGTGTCAAAAAAATTCACTCCTTTTTCTAATGCAAAATTCATTTGCTCATGACCCTCTTGCTCGGAGTTTTGTTTGCCCCAGGTCATTGTGCCTAAGCAAATTTTACTCACTTTTATATCTGTTTCTGGAAGTAGGGTATATTTCATGGCTGAATTATTTATTCATCACTTTAGTTTGTCTATTTATGGACTCCTGATGAATGGCTTTAAGAACTTTATTCATGAATTCTTCTGTTAATCCATTATCTACACCATGTTGAATTCTAGTTTTTAATAGCTCTTCCCATCTGTTTGATTGAAGTATGGTAACTTTATTTTCCTTTTTATGGAGTCCAATTTTTTCAGCTACATTCATTCTTCTTTTCAATACATCTACTAGTTCGTAGTCTAGATCATCTATTTCAATTCTTAACTGATCTAGGGAGGATTTGAATACAGGGTCTTCAATTTTAGCTTGTCTCACGACTAATTTTCCTAAAATCTCGTTCAATTGTTTAGGTGTCACCTGTTGGTTATTATCACTTAATGCTTTTTCTGGATTGATATGTGTTTCAATCATTAATCCATCATAGTTCATGTCAATTGCTTTTTGCGAAACCTCATAAATAAGGCTACTTTTTCCGGCAATATGACTTGGGTCACAAATCATGGGAATTCCTGGAATTCTTCTTCTTAATTCTATGGCTAATTGCCACTGAGGAATGTTTCTATATTTGGTGTTGTTGTAAGCAAAAAAACCTCTATGAATGGCCGCAAGTTTTGTTAAACCAGCGTCAGCAAACCGCTCTATTGCACCAACCCACAAATTGACTTCTGGATTTAATGGGTTCTTTATCATAAGTGGTATATCTACACCTTTAAGTGCATTGGCTATTTCTTGAACTGCAAAAGGATTTACCGTTGTTCTTGCACCAATCCAAAGCACATCTACATCTTGTTTTAAGGCTTCTTCTACGTGAAATGCATTAGCAACTTCAGTTGTTGTTGCTAATCCGGTTTCTTCTTTAACGATTTTTAACCAGGTTAAGCCAATCCTACCAATCCCTTCAAAATTATTAGGTCTAGTTCTAGGTTTCCAAACACCTGCTCTGAACAGTAAGTTTTGATGAGACTTTAAAGCATTTCCAGTAGCTAACATTTGCTCTTCCGACTCTGCACTACAGGGTCCAGCAATAATCAGAGGTTTATTGAAATGGATAGGCCAATTAGATGGTGTACTCAGGTTGATTGTCATTTGTCCAGTATTTTCTTTATTCCGTTAGCTTTATGTATGAGACTGTTTAATTCTTCTTTATCATTTTTGGCAATAG
>NZMV01000071.1 GCA_002694645.1 Crocinitomicaceae bacterium
CCAATTTCTCCCGTCAGGGTATCTACTGCAACTATAGAAAAAGTGTGTTGGGAGTTGATTTTTATCGAAAAAAATAAAACTAAAAATAGAAATAAATATTTAGTATGAAATAACTTATTTTCCTCATTAAATGCCTTTACAACTAAATGAATTAAATTGAAATTAAAGTAATTTTTCATTTCTTGATTTTTTACAACAATTTATGAATAATTCTAAAAAAAATTCTTTCTAACTTAATTTAATGAACCAAATATTAACATATGATAAATTCAGCGGCTTATAAAAAAACTAACTTAGAGAAATGAAAATTCATTTTTTATCAGTAGCCTTTATCATGACTTTTGTTTCATTCGGGCAAAATATTCCAATTGATTTTGAACAAGGTGGACATGGATTAAACTGGACATGGACTACTTTTGAAAATGATACTAACCCCGCATTAGAAATTGTTCCCAACCCAGACGTTTCTAGTATCAATTCTTCATCAACTGTAGCTAAATTTACGGCTCTACAAGCTGGTGAACCATGGGCTGGAGTAGAGTCTATGCACGGTACTGATATTGGCTCTTTTTCTTTAGATAACACAAATTGTACAGTTAAAATTATGGTTTGGAAACCCATTATTAGCGATGTAGGAATTAAGTTTGTTGATGCCACAAATGCGGCTCAACCCGAAATAAAGGTGAGCAACACCCTAATCAACCAGTGGGAAGAATTAACGTTTGATTTCTCTTCTAGAATAGGCGTATACCCTATTGTTAAAGACCAAATTGTCATATTTCCCGATTTTGATTTAGGAGGAAGATCTCAAGATAACATCATATATTTTGATAATGTATATGGTTCATTAAATAACACCAACACACAGGATGTAAATCATGAAAAAATGAGAGTTTATCCAAACCCCACTACAGATCTGATATACCTAGAAAACTTAAAATCTTTTGAAAAAGTGGAGATTTATGATTTGATTGGAAACTTGAAAGGAACTCATTGTCATAAAGTAATTGACATTTCTTCTTTTTCAAATGGGGTTTACCTATTTAGATTGATTTTTGAAAGTAACACCACAATAATTAAAGTGATTAAAAAATAACGTATTTATCTGTAAACTATCAGATTGCAATGTCTATCCATTCGGTTTATTGAAGAGTCTTTTTTTCAACAAATTTATTTTTAGTCTTTTTTTTTCATGAAATTTGCGTATGATCGAAAAACTTCATATTTATATTTTTTCTGAAGAGTTTAAGAAGAAAGTAGAACGAGTCTTTGTCACACTTTCCATAGTTACGTTTGTTTTACATTTAACGCTTATCCTCTTAAATCAATTTGGAATCATAAATTTTCCCGATAATAAATTGCTCAACAATCCGATTGTAGCCATTTATACTCCCTTTTCATTCATCTTAGTTTATGAAGTTTTTTTAGTGGTATACTATCTACCACGGTCTATATCTCAATACATAAGAAAGCAATATGAAATTATTACTCTTATTATAGTTCGCAGAATATTTAAGGACATAGCCAACATTGATCTTACTTCCAATTGGTTTCAAGAGAAATATGATTTACAACTCACTTATGATCTACTTTCTACCCTGGTTTTATTTTTTATCATTTTCCTGTTTTACTACTTCAANACCAAACACAAGTCNATNGCTAAAAAAATAGAAAAGGTAGACAACCTCGAACTTTTTATTAAAAGAAAAAANACCATTGCAATGCTTTTACTTCCTGTNTTAATTGTACTAGCTNTTATNAGTTTGGGGAAGTGGATTTANGTAGAGTTATTTTCAATTGANCAAGTATTCTTTTCGATTCANGNTATAAATGAACTTTTCTTTAATGAATTCTTTACNGTNCTAATNATGGCCGATGTATTGCTTCTTTTGATTTCGCTTTANAANACNGATAAGTTTCATGAAATACTTCGNAANTCAGGNTTTATCATTTCAACCATTCTTATTCGACTATCTTTTTCAGCAGAAGGAATACTTAATAACGCTCTGATTGTAACTTCTGTTCTTTACGGCTTTTTTATGTTGTTATTGAACATATACTTTGAAAAGGTACAAGTAAAATACGCCAAAGAAGTGAAAATTGAAGAAGCCGAGTCAGATGAAATTATCTAACTATTAGGGCTAATAGCAGCTGTAATTATCTTGAAGGAAAGTATCAATATTGTTTGGATTAAAAGAGATTTAAGGACACAAGATCATGCTTCNTTNGATGCAGCAGAGAAAAATCACCTNCCTTATATNCCNATCTATATTTTTGAACCCTCTATCTTNTCTCATCCTGATAGTTCCTTACGTCATCAACAGTTTATTTTCCGCTCTATCGAACAAGTTAATCTCCANCTGACNAAATACAACAAATCAATTACTATCTTTTATGGTGAAGCAGAAAGCATATTTGAATTTTTACTTTCCAAATTTAACATAGCCAATATATTTTCTTATCAAGAAACAGGTATTCAAAAAACATGGGATCGCGATAAAAGAGTTTNTTCCNTATTTAAGGCAAAACAGATAAAATGGATTGAATTTCAGCGTGATGGGGTNGTGAGAGGCATAACCAACAGAAAGGGATGGGACAAACAATGGTACAACANTATGCATAAAAAGCCCATTCAGAATGAATTTAAGCCTTGCAAAGGAATTTCTATAGAACATCCATATAGTTTGCCTAATTCCATGCTTAAAGAGCTTAAATCATATCCAATTGCTTTTCAGAAAGCGGGAGAAAGTTATGCTTGGAAATACTTGGAGACATTTTGTGAAGATCGAGGTAAACTGTACAGCCGACACATTTCAAAACCAACAGAAAGCAGAAAATCATGTGGTCGACTATCTCCTTATTTAGCTTGGGGTAACATCAGTATTCGACAAGCTTTTCAATTCGTCAAAAACCATCCCAATTATGTCCACCATAAGAGAGCATTTAATGGTTTATTGACNAGATTAAAATGGCATTGTCATTTTATTCAAAAATTTGAAAATGAATGCACATATGAAACACAATGTGTAAATAAAGGATTTGAGTTGATGCCATATGAAAGNGATTATGNGAAAATNNACGCNTGGAAAANTGGGCTTACAGGTTGGCCATTGGTAGATGCTTGTATGCGATGTTTAAAGGAAACAGGGTGGATTAATTTTAGAATGAGAGCCATGTTGGTATCTGTTTTTTGTCATCATTTAGATTGCAACTGGAAAGATGGTGTATATCATTTAGCCAATTTATTTCTCGACTATGAGCCAGGTATTCATTACACTCAATTTCAAATGCAGGCGGGTACCACAGGAATTAATACCATTAGAATGTATAACCCCATAAAGCAATCAATAGATCATGACCCTGAGGGATTATTTATAAAAAAGTGGGTTAATGAGTTAAAAGATGTTCCTGAGGAGTTTATTCATGAACCTTGGAANATGACTGAACTTGATCAAGTTTTTAATGGTATTAAATCAAATTATCCAAAACCACTAGTTGATTTAACAGATGCAGGAAAAAAAGCAAGAGCAAAAATATGGGGATTTAGAAAAAGTAAGGAAGTAAAACTGGAAGTTAATCGTATCGTGAAACTTCACACCAGAAATAACTAAAAAACTTGGAGATAAAAAGACTTCAGTTCTTTATCGAGATTTTTAGCCTTACAGTCTGTAATTGAATCCAAAAAATCCCAAAAATGAATACTGTGATTTTTNACCTTAGTNTGAGCCAACTCGTGTAGTATCACGTAATCGATTAAATAGTCGGGTAAACGCATTAGCTGCAAAGAGAGATTTATGTTATTTTCACTTGAGCAACTCCCCCAACGTGTTTTGGCATTATTAATTTTTACCNTCTTATAAGANAAACCGTAGGTTTTTGCTAGTTCTTCTACTCTATTCGGTAGATATGCTTTAGCCTCCAATCTGTATNTTTTTTCAATGGCATTTACGATAAAGTTTTGCACATCACTTTTTAGGATATTTTTATTTTCTGGAATTTTTACAACTAATTGATTTTCAGTATAATTATATGTAATTATATCTATTTTATGTTTAATAAATTTTACAGTGCGATATTTNGTTTTAAATTGGGTATCCCAGTTAAATATAGTTTGCCTGTCTTCAAACTGCTTCATTTGAGAGGCGTGCTTTTCTATCCAATGTTTTCTTAACAAAACAAATTGNTTTGCTTGNCGAAANGANGCTAATCTAGGNACAGCAACTCGGACTCCTTTAAATGGTCTTATGCTGATATTTATATTTTTGGCTTTTTTACTTCTGTAAAGCGTAATGGATATTCCATCTAAATTTAGTTTTTCTTCTAAAGGCATAAACCGCTATAAATGAAGACCACACTCCGTCTTAGGACTGTTATTCCATCTCCCTTCTCTACCCTTTCCTGGGACTGTACAATGTTCACAACCTATGGAAAAGTATCCTTTTGAAATGAGGGGGTGAAAAGGTAAATGATGGTCTTTAATGAAATTCTCTCTTTCATCTTGTGTTACATCTAAAAGAGGATAAAACTTAATCATCCCATTTCTTTCTTCAAATACATCCAAGGTTGATCGATTATCACTTTGCCAACGCATTAATCCAGAAACCCAAACTTTATACGATTCCTTTATTTTTTCTAAAGGCTCCACCTTATTAATAGAACAACACAGATCAGGATCTTTAGTCCAAGTTTGATCATCAGTTGTAAATTTGTGTTTCCATTCTTCTGCCGTTATATTTTTTACGTTTAATTCGTATAACTGAATCAGATAATCCTTATAAATAAGTGTTTCTTTAAAATGATATCCGGTATCAATAAAATAGATTAATTGTGACTTGTTCACATCAGAGAAAAACTTGAGCAACATCGCGGAAGTAGCCGCAAAAGAAGAAGTCAACATGATTTCATCATTGGAAAAGTCATCATACAGAGAACCAATACGATCTTGAACTGATAGATTTCGATACTTTTCATTCAAATCCTTAAGTTGTTCCGCAAGAAAGCTACTATCTATTAAATCTTGTTTAATTGACATAATTACCCCGTTCGTTTTCTATAAAATCACTAATATCATTCATTCTTCTACTGTCACTAGGGTGAGGACTTTAGAACAGTAATAAAACAATAAAAATGTGTGTAAAATATAAGCTAAACGCATTTAGAGGATTTTAGCGCTGAGTCCCGCATTAAGAAGTGCAGAACAAATGGGTTTTAACGTAGAAAACTCTCCTCTTTTTATCATGCATTTTCCATTATTATGCACTATCCAAGCACATTGTTCGGCCTGTAAAAGGTCATGGTCACAATATTTGCAAAGCATGTTGATAACATGATCAAAAGTATTTACATCGTCATTGAACAAAAGCAATTCGCTTTGTTCTACGATAAGCTGATTTACTGCAATTTCTTCTTGATACTGATGATCTAAACTCATATATAACAAACATATTAAATAATCTGAATTATTTAAAAGAATTCAAAACTTTATCCAGCGAAGTAGGCACGCCATCTTTAAACACGACAATTTTAGCTTCGTTCATGTTTTCCATTCTACATGCATTTTGATCTGTAATGGCTTCCTCGTAGGAGTTACGACTTTTAGAGAGATAAGTTGTATTATTTCCCTCCTTATATGGCTTGATTTCTAATTGCTTTAGATTTTCAAATGCGGTGAAAACATCTGATGGCAGGTCATTTTGGAAACTTCCAAGATTGACTTTAAATTCATAGTTAAAAGCAAATTCGTCTCTGTTTGATTTCAATACAAAAACATTAACTAGACCTGCGGAATTAGCTGTTTTTTGAGCCTCTAATGCTTCATCTCTTGTGTCGTACTTTTTACTAAAAAACTGCTTTCCATCTTTCCTTACCCTAGATCTAATGTTCAAGGACT
>NZMV01000072.1 GCA_002694645.1 Crocinitomicaceae bacterium
AAACTTATAAATACCTTGTACAAATCCAATGGGTTTAAAGAATGTGAATAGCTATGTTAATTAATTGTAAAACAAAACTTTGTTATGCACACAAAGAATTTTACTTTTACCCCCTTGTAATTATATTATTGATATGAGAGATATTTTTGATAAGATTAAGCACAATAGAGGGCCATTAGGTCAACATGCTAAAGAATCACACGGTTATTTTACGTTTCCTAAGCTAGAAGGAGAGATAGCCCCTATCATGAAATTTAGGGGTAAAGATGTTCTTACTTGGAGTATAAATAATTATCTGGGATTATCAAATTTACCAGAAGTAAGAAAAGTGGATGCAGATGCTTCAAGAGATTGGGGACTTGGTTATCCAATGGGTGCAAGAATGATGTCTGGACAAACGAAAGAACATGAACAGTTGGAAAGAGAACTAGCTGAATTCATGGATAAAGAAGCAGGATATCTTCTCAATTTTGGATATCAAGGTTGTATGTCTTCAATCGAAGCTTTAGTAGGTAGAAATGATGTGATTGTATATGATAGTGAATCACATGCATGTATGATAGATGGAGTACGATTACATCAAGGCAAAAGAAAAGTATTTTTACATAATGATATGGAAAGTTTTGACAAGCAAATGGCCATAGCCACTAAGCTTGTTGAACAATCAGGAGGAGGTATTTTAGTGGTAACAGAAGGAGTATTTGGAATGAGCGGTGATCAGGGAAAACTAAAAGAAATTATAGAATTTAGAAAATCTGGCAAGTATGACTTCAGGTTATTTGTAGATGACGCACATGGATTTGGAACGCTCGGAGATAAAGGACAAGGTGCTGGAGAATTCCAAGGCGTACAAGACGAAATTGATGTGTTATTTGGAACGTTTGCAAAATCAATGGCTAGTGTAGGTGCATTCGTTTGTAGCACAGAAGACGTTATCAATTATTTGGCATACAATATGAGATCACAAATTTTTGCCAAATCTCTTCCAATGCCCTTAGTCATTGGAGCATTGAAAAGATTAGAATTATTAAAAGCTAAAGAACAAAGAGACAAATTGTGGAATATCACCAATGCTTTACAAGGTGGACTGAAAGAAGCTGGCTTTAATCTTGGAAATAGCAATACCTGTGTGACCCCTGTGATGTTGAGCGGAACATTAGGGGAAGCCACAAATTTAACCTTTGATTTAAGAGAAAACTATAATCTATTTTGCTCTATTGTGGTTTATCCAGTAGTTCCAAAAGGAATGATTTTGCTGAGACTAATACCTACCGCTGCACACAGCTTAGAAAATGTGAAGTACACCATTGATGTTTTCAAAAAAATCAAAGGCAAACTAGATGCAGGTAAGTATCATTCTGAACAAGTTCTTAATACCAATGCTTAAATGAATTCCGTGTATTGAATCTGATTTTCAATCACATACAGATTCTCATCATATTTTCGATTACGGTTTTTTCAGCCTTGTTGGCTGGATTATTTGCCTTATTCTCAGCCAAACTGTCCTTTTGGATAGCCAAAAATTTTTGGGCAAGATCCATTTGTTTCGTTTCTAGATGTCAAATAGTAGCTGAGGGCTTGAATGAACTGAAAAATTTAAATGAATCAGCCATTTTTTGCTCAAATCATTTATCAAGTTTCGACATCATCGCTATGTATATGAGCTTGGACAGGCCTATTTTTTTTATTGCCAAAAAAGAAATAAAGCAAATCCCATTTTTGGGTTGGTATATGTCCGTTGCTGGAATGATATTTCTGGATCGATCAAATCATGAGAATGCGATGAGAAGTATGAGAAATGCTGGAAACGAAATTAAAAAAGGAAAAAATATTATTTCTTTTCCTGAAGGTACAAGATCAAAGACAAATCAAATGGGTCAATTTAAAAGAGGTAGCTTCATAATTGCAAAAGAGGGAAAAATACCCATTGTCCCTGTGGCTATAAAAGGAAGTAATCAAATAAATCCAAGCGGAACATTAACAATTAGAAAAGGAATCATAAAGACGAAAATTGGGAAGCCCATTTACCATAAAGACGAAGAAACAACAGAATCTTTTGCAAATAGAACACGTAAAGAAGTAGAGCTCATGGTGAATAGCCTATAATTTATCCTTCAAAAAAGCAACCTTATCCTTAATTTTTAGTTGTTTAAATAAAGATGGCACGATTTTTTGTAATATAATTTAAATTTAAATTACATGAGCGTTTTCGAAAAAATAGCATTTTTAGAAAGTTTTTTTAAAGTATTTGAAATTGATCAACATGTTCAATTGCATTCTGAAGTCGAAATGGATTATTTAATTAAACGGATAAATGACCAGATAAAAGTTTGGGACAACTTGGATGCTTCACAGCAAATTGACGTAATGCCTGTTTTTTACAACTAAAATTAATCAAATAACTCCTCATCTCTAATTACCATCAGAATAGCAGAATGAGGAATTATGATATACTTTTCATCGTTATATTGAATTTCATAACCACTTTTTTGAAGATAAACCGCTAGATCTCCTTCTTCAGGTTGAAGAGGGATAAACTTAAGTTGTTCTGCTTTTTTCATCCATGGTTCATCTACTTCCATCATATTGGGTATCGGGTAGCCAGGCCCAACTTTAACCACATAACCACTGTGAATTTTCTCATTTACTTCTACACCTGGTGGTAGATATAGCCCGGACTTTGTTTGTTTAGGTGGATTTTTGGGCTTTATAAGTACCCTATCACCTACCAAAATAAATTTATTTAAGTCATCTCCCTCTAAGTCTAAGGACATCGGCATGTTTATTTAAATTTGATAATTTCCGAAAAATAGAATGATTTTTTAAATTTACATGACTATGATCATGAAAAGAGTGCTAATTTTTCTTTTGTTGTCCCTCCCATTCTTGAGTTACCACGCTCAGTGTACAATTGATTACAGCTACACTCAACCTGGTATTTACCCTAATCCCTTTCCTACAGCATACGCAGGACAAGCTTATAANCANGACGTAACATTTGTAATGCCACTNGACACCATGGGNGCAACNATTCAAAATTTTGAAATCATTAGTGTTGGNTTGCCGGTGGGCTTATCATGGGTTTGTGATAATNCAGCTAATGGNTGCAACTACAACCCTCAAAATAATCAATATGGTTGTATTAATGTATATGGAACTCCTTTAGTTNCNGGACAGTATGATGTNGAAGTAAGTGTATTAGTAGANGTTACTTCTTCAGGTCAGACCATTGATAATGTCCCNGTTGTTTTTGANATGGACTTTACAGTAGATAATGCAACTGTTGGGAATTCAGGTTTCATATCGTCTCCATACATGGGATGCTATCCACTGCAAGTTAATTTTACGAACAATAACCCAGGTTTATTAGTATACGATTGGGATTTTGGAAACGGCCAAACGAGTACGTTAGAAAATCCACCAACTCAAACATATAATCTACCTGGAGAATATGTGGTAAATTATACTGCATATGCCAATTTAGACACAGTAGATGTGTACACGCTTACAGATGTAACTATTCACAATATAACTGGAGGATGGGGGCCTGAATACATTCCTTTTTTATATACAAATAATAAACCCGACCCTTATTTCATTGTGAAAGAAAATGGTAATTTAATTTACCAATCTAGTTTTGTTCTTAATGACAACGGACCTAACACCTGGCAAGTCAATATTAATTTAGACCCCGATAGTAATTACACATTGGAGGTTTGGGATGCTGACCAAACAGCTGCCTCAGCTAACCAATATGAACTTGTATTTGGGTCTGATGATTATATAGGAACTCATAATATAAACTTTATAAGTTGTTCTCTGTGTTCAGCAGGTGGAGATGCGACCGTTAGTACCGTAATTGGATATCAACAAGTATTACCTGTCCCTGCTAATCAAAGTGTAGATACTGTTCGAGTAGGAACTACACCAGGAACACCTAATATTGTGTATGATTCCTCTAATTACATAGTATTTACAGATTCCTCTAATTACATATTGCAATGGCACTTAGATTCATTTGCTCAACCAGGACAGGTTAACCCAGTAGACTCCATCTTTACATCCGGAAATTATCATGTCGTGGCATACAATTCCTTTGGTTGTAGCTCATCTTCAGACACCATATATATAACCTATTGTGATCCAACAGTAAGCTTTGATTTAGGCCTGGATGGTGCTTTCAATCTATACATTACCAACCTTACTGCAGGACATAGCATTGAATGGTTTGTAAATGGTCAATTGGACAATACGGTTACAGGTAATCTTTACACCCCAAGTATAAACGGTGATTATCAAGCAAGATTAACAAGTATTTATGGGTGTAAGTATTTTACTAATATCTATAGCTTTAATAGTGTAGGAGTTATCTCAAAAAATGAGGATTATTGGATATATCCAAATCCAGTTCAAAATGAATTAACTTTACTATGGCCAAGTTATAGAAATTACACATCTATTCAAATTTTAGATTTGAATGGAAGACTAGTAAAAAGTGTATATACTTCGAGCTCTCCGCAAAAAATAAGTACAAGTCAACTAGAAAATGGGATTTACTTTATTTACCTAACCCATTTGAATGGAAACTCTACGGTTTCTAGATTTACCATTCAGCATTAGGAAATCAGTTTTCATGAGATTGGAATCGATCAGTTGTAAGTCCATTTTAATTTTCTTAATTTTCAATATCCCCATCAGCTTACGTACTCAAATCTTTAATTGGGGTGGTGGCAATTTGGAAGTAAAAGTCTTCAATACCTTTTTATTGAAAATGATATTTCCAATTTCGAAGAAAATAAGAATAATAGATCTAAACTCCAATATCAAATTCTGTACATATAAATGAAACGATCCATATTCCTATAGTGAAAAGTGACATTAAGTTGTTTATTATTGATGTATATGTGTAAATAATTCAAACACATCAAGCAACTTGTCCTGAAATTACCATTAAAAATTTAACAAAAGGAATCTATTTTTTCACCATTTCAAACCATCAAAATTTAGCGAGAAATTTTAAGATTATAGTGCTGTAAATCAATTATTTTATTAGATTTAAATACAAGGTTAACACGTTGAAAAATTTAAAAAAAATTTTAAAGTTTAAGCGCGAACTTAGGGATGATCTAATTTCCCTTTATTATGCAGGTAAATTTAGTGATCAGTTCACTGACCTAATGATCCAGCTTACTCAACATGAAGAGCATGAGGAAATTAAAAACAACCTCTCATATCTCATGGTTGAAGTATTCCAAAATATTGTACGCTACAAAAAAGAAAATAAGCAGAAATATGAAATATTTAGTTTGAGGAGCATAGATGATCACCTCCATATATTTTCTTCAAACGTAGTAGATCTAAGCAGTTATTCTATCCTGAAAGATAAATTAAAGGACATTAATGAAAAAAATCCTGATGACTTAAAAAAGTTATATCTAGAAATATTGAAAGCAGGTGTTTTTGGAGAAAAAGGAGGTGCTGGATTGGGATTATTACAAATGGCTAGACGGTCTTCTAATCCAATTCAATATAATTTTTCACCTGTAAATGAAGAATCTAAATTGTTCCAATATCAACTTGATTTTTCCATTAATAAAGGAGAGCGTATCCATGAAAGAGATAAAGTTTTTATTGCAGAGAACATTACCCTATTAGAAGAAATTTATGATGAGGATATTATTTTCTTATTTAAAGGAGACTTCAAAAAAGAAAATGCAAACGCAATTCTTAACATAATCCAAGCAAATACGAGATTTCAAACAAAAAATAAAGAATTTAATGATTACAGAGTTTTTCACACTGCCGTTGAACTCATACAAAATATTTCTAGACACGGTAAAGATTTAGGTGGATCTATTGAAGGTGTTTTTAGCCTGATGAGAAATGACAGTGGATTTTATCTAGCCACAGGAAATTACATAAAGAATGGTGAGTTTGAAAAAGTGGAAGATCACTTTAATAAATTAAATAATTATAAAGGTGATGACTTACAAAGAGTTTATCTTAAAACATTAAAAGAAAATGCCATAACAGAGTCTAACCAGGCTGGAGTTGGATTAATTGATGTAAGGCGTTATAACCTGTCTCCATTTGATTTTGACATAATTACTGATAATAATGGCTTTTATTTAACTGCAGGAGTATTAATTCCTTTTTATATTTGAAACATGAATGAATTTAGCGAACCAACTATAAATAAAGACGACAGTAACG
>NZMV01000084.1 GCA_002694645.1 Crocinitomicaceae bacterium
ATTGATCTTTTAGATGAAATTGAAGAAGTTTTAAAGATAAATGCGACACCCATTACCTGGCCTATTGGCATGGGGAAACACTTCATTGGCACCTATAACTTAATTACGAAGACAATATATTTGTTTCGAAAAGATACCCAAAAGACTGTGCAGGAAATTCAAGTAGATAGTTTGACCGATCCAGGAATTAAAGAATTACTCGGGTCCACCTATGATGACTTCATTTCTGAGTTGGAACTGATACAAGGTGCTGGAACATCGTTCGCACTTAATAAGTTTTTATCTGGTGAGCTGACGCCTGTTTTCTTCGGCACAGCTCTAAGCGGTTTTGGCGTAAACGATATGTTAGATCATTTTGTAAAATGGGCACCTCAACCTCAAGCTAGAGAAGCGAATGCAAGAAGCATTTCTCCATTGGAAGAAAAATTCACCGGATTTGTCTTTAAAATCCAAGCAAATATGGATCCCAAACACAGAGACCGCATGGCTTTTTTAAGAATCTGTTCAGGGAAATATGAGAAAGGAATGAAGCTTATGCAGGTTCGAACTGGGAAAAGTATGAGAATATCTGATGCGGTAGGATTTAAAGCAGGAGCGAGAATATCTCTCGAAAAGGCGGAAACGGGAGACATTATTGGGATTCATAACCATGGATCTATTCAAATCGGTGATACTTTCACAGAGGGTGAAGAATTGAAATTTTCTGGTATTCCATATTTTGCGCCAGAATTATTTCGCAGAATAAGACTTAGCAACCCTTTGAAGGCTAAACAACTACGAATGGGAATAAAACAATTATCGGAGGAGGGAAGTATGCAGGTCTTCTTTCCAATATCAAGCAATGAAATTATTGTGGGGGCGATAGGGCAATTACAGTTTGATCTCGTAGTCCATCGATTAAAATCTGAGTACAGTGTTGAGGCGATTTATGAGCCAATCAACGTTGCGAGCGCTCGCTGGATTAATGCTACAGACATAAAGGCTCTTGAATTATTTAAAACTAAAGCAAATGCTCATTTGGCGGTAGATGGTGGAAATCATTTAACTTATTTGGCTCCAACTAGTGTAAATTTGTCACTCGCGCAGGAAAAGTATCCAGAAATTGAATTTTCTGCAACAAGAGAGCACTAGTAAGAAGTTCAAAATGATAAAAAAAAATAACATTGTTGTATCGGAGTCACAATGTCCTCAGAGTCTTCGAGCGAATAGACCTGCTTGGTTAATATGGTTAGGTCGAAATGTATTGAGAATTTTAGGTTGGAGAGTAATCGGAGAGGTTCCAAACCTGAAGAAAATTATCCTCATTGGTGCGCCGCATACCTCGAATTGGGATTTTGTGATTGCGATGGCTACTCTTTTGGGACTAAACATCAAGATGAACTGGATGGCTAAACATACTATCTTTAAGTTTGGATTTAAAACATTGTTAGAGTGGTTGGGAGGTATTCCAACGAACCGATTGCAACCAGATTTAATTGTAAAAAATGTAACTAGATTAATGCAGAGAGAGGGGAGTATGGTTTTAGGATTAACTCCCGAGGGGACGCGTAAAAAAGTAAAAACTTGGAAAACAGGCTTCTTGAGATTTGCAAAGAATCTTGAGTGTCCAATTTTGATGGTTGGACTTAATTTTCCTGAAAAATTAGTTGTCATTGGAGAAATATTTCACCCCACAGGAAATAATGAAAAAGACTTATTGGCGATCCAAACTTATTATCAGCAATTTAAAGGGAAAAAGCCCGATCAGTTTTAGTCCTGTACAAAAATAAAATATATTCCTACAACTTTTTGTTATTATTTCCGCGAGATATACTTAATAAATGTTTGATGAGGATAACCTCTATGTCATTCCAACAATCTAATTTGTCCAAATTCTTCGTCGTTGCGGCGTCTTTTACGATTATAGTGTCTGGCTTAAAGCTAGCAGCGTCGATTTTTGTACCTTTCTTGCTGGCAATTTTTATCTCAATATTGGTGTCTCCTCTATTAAAAATCTTAAAGTCAAAAGGATTGAGTAATGGATTGGCGATTATGCTCATAATCTCTTTGATTGTCGGTTTTGGCTTAATTATTGGATCTGTCGTGGGGGCCTCGGTTACAGAATTTAGAGAGGATTTGCCAGAATATACCTCGAAATTATCAATCATGAGTTCTCAAATTCAAAAAAGTCTCGCAAATTTGGGTTTTGTGATTAATGAGAATCAGTGGAGTGATAGTTTTAATCCAAGTATTGTATTGTCAGCTATTGGAACATCTTTAAATTCTTTTGGGAGTGTATTGACGAATTCTTTTTTGATCTTGTTAACTGTTGTTTTCATATTGACTGAGAATGTAGGTTTTGCCGAGAAATTGCGTAATGCGCGAGGTAAAGAGAGTGATCATGCATGGCTAGAAAAATTTGCCACCAGCGTACATGGATATATCGCTATAAAAGGAGTCGTGAGCTTAATAACAGGAGCGCTTGTATTTATTTTATTAACAATTGTTGGAGTAGAATATGCAGTCCTATGGGGTGTAATTGCAGTTCTATTAAATTTTATTCCAACAGTTGGATCCATTATAGCGGCCGTTCCTGCAGTTTTATTGGCACTCATCCAGCTATCTTTCATTGACTCTATGATTGTACTGGCTGGTTACATCTTAATAAATGTCTTAGTAGGAAATGTCATTGAACCAAGATGGATGGGCAAAGGATTGAATCTTTCAGCATTTGTTGTTTTCGTTTCGTTAGTTTTTTGGGGCTGGGTGCTTGGACCGGTTGGCATGCTTTTGTCAATTCCACTTACTATCCTAGTTAAGATTGCGCTTGAAACGCAGGAAGAGACTAAATGGATCGCCGTACTGCTTGGTGATAATCAAAATAGTAAAGATCCCGATAGCATTTTAAAAAAGCATTAAACACAAAGACTTCTGTTAATTTATCTTTATTGGAAATAAAAAAGGGAGGCAAAAGCCTCCCTCTGTGTCTGAGCTTTTTGAGTACTACTGACCCCAACTAACTCCACGATAAACACCACCATTGCTTTTTTCTGCTTTGGCGATTTGATCCACGTGGTACTCAGCGCCTCTGTATAAACGAGGAGTTACGTCTTTATCAGCGTGAGTTTTTTTTGAGTTGGCATCGGCACTAGGTACCTTAAAGCCTCTATAATATGTAGTCATATTATTTCCTCCAGTCTTCGTTTCGTTTAACAGTGTAAAAAATACACCCACTCAACGCGTTCCTTCGGTAAACCATTACCTACTTCCGTCTCAGATGAGATGAACGATAATGCGTTCCTTCGCCTTACGACTACTTCCGTCTATATCTATAGATACAGATGAACGGACTTAAATTATTGTATTAAAACGCGAATTTGTCAATTTTTAGTAACTTCATGCTTTGATTGAGATTTGATCTTAATCAGAAGAAAACAAATTCTCATAGGATTGCGATATACTATGCTGAAAAAAATAGCTATAAACTATGCAAGCTTAATATTAATTTTAGATTACTGCTGTGTCTTATTTTTCAACATTTATCCTTACCCTAATAATCCTTATTTCTTCGTTTTATGTAGGCGCCCACGAGAGTTGGGAACCAACCGTATATTCGTCGATAAATGCTCATGCACCAACACCATTGCCAGATAGAGTTGTATTGACATGGGAGGAGGATCCTGCAACAAGTCAATCTGTAACTTGGCGAACTGATGCAACAGTGAAAAGAGGTTTGGCGCAATTAGCTGTTGCAAGTGCTAACGGCAGAGCAATGGAACCCAATTCTTTTCGTGCAACAACTATTTATTTGAAAAGTGATATTAATGAGGCAAACTATCACTCAGTTACTTTTCGGAATCTTGAACCGAACACACTATATGCCTATCGCGTTGGTGATGGTGTAAATTTTACCGAATATTATCATTTCAAAACTGCAAACAAAAACGACGAACCTTTCAGTTTTATATATTTTGGGGATGCTCAAAATGAAGTCCGGACGCATTGGTCAAGAGTTTTTCGAGAAGCTTTTCGCGATGCTCCTAGAGCTGCCTTCACGCTTCATGCGGGTGATTTGGTAAATCGAAAGTACAGTGACTCCGAATGGGGAGAGTGGCATGAAGGTCCAGATTGGGTTAACGGCACGATTCCAGTAATTGCGACACCAGGCAACCATGAATATTTAAACTACGATGAAGGGTCAAAAGAACTATATTGGACTGACAAGTCGGGTAATGATATCGAAATAAGCTTGGTTTCAATGAGTAAGAAAATCTTGAGTTTAGGTAACGTTTACAAGGTTTCTTTTCAACAAAAAGATGGAAATATCGTAAATATGGAGATTAGTGAGACAGGAGTTATTGAAACAGCAGATGATGGATTGGAAGCCGTTTCTGGATTTAAAAAAGAAGAAATAGTTGGTAAAAATTTGTATAAGACGCCTCTGTTTGCCAGGCAGCGAGAGATTCCGAGTATCTCGGAGCACTGGCGTGCACAGTTTGCATTTCCTATACAAGATGTTCCAAATTCAAAACTTAGTGAGACTGTTTATTTTATCGATTATCAAGGAGCTCGATTTATTTCTCTAGACTCAAACAGTGAAAAAGAGGCTCAGGTAGAGTGGCTCCGTAGGGCATTGGAGTCTAACCCTAACAGATGGACCATCGTGACATTTCATCATCCAGTTTTCTCACCTGGTGCAGACAGGGATAATCCAGAAATACGCAAACTTTGGAAGCCTCTGTTGGATGAGTTCAAAGTTGATTTAGTTCTCAGTGGCCACGATCATACTTATGCGCGAACTGGAAGTATCGATTTTGAGGGGATTAGGAACATTCCTGAGGGTTATGAAAAGGCTTTCGATCCCAGTATCGGAACAGTATATGTCGTATCAGTTAGTGGGCCGAAAATGTATAAAATAACTAAAGGGGCATTTGCAAAGCGTATGGTGGAGAATACGCAGCTCTACCAAATTATCGATATCAATAAATCAAGACTGCGTTATCGAGCTTTCCAAGCTACGGGCGAATTACATGATGAATTTTTACTAGAAAAAAGGGAAGGAGAACCTAATCTTTTAATAGAAGGCTCTTATAAAGATTTGTAAAGTTTTGACAAAATACTCTCTTTATTAACATTCTTGGAATGAGCGAAATAGCATGAGGTCAAGAGACAAAAATTGTTTTAGCTGTAAAAATTTAAGGGAGACCTTGTATCGATGTCGGTTTGAATCCTCGAAAGACTGGTTATTCCTTTGTGATAAATGCCTGTCAGTCGTTAAAAAGAAACATGAGGACACTTATCAGTATGGTGGAACTTGGAAATCAAAAAAGAAATAAGATCTGAAGTGACAAGGCAATATAAAACAATCTATTTTATCTATAATGCAGATGGTGGTTTGTTCAACGAACTTAATTATTGGTATAAAAAACATATCAAGAAGAATGAAAGCGCATGTGAACTATGCGATATTTCTCATCATAAATACTTCGTCAGACCTAGTTGGTTAAGATTCATTAGAAGACTTAAGAAAGAATACAGGGTCAAAGTCTTACATAGAGACGAGGTTCCACAAAAGATTAAACAGGAGAATTTCAGCTATCCTTCTGTGATCGGTGAGACAACCGATAATGAATTTATCGCGATAATGGACAAAATATCTTTTATCGATGTTACCAAACCTGCCACTGTTGATAAAATGGAACAACAAATCAAAGAATTTATAGGAAAGGTTTCAAAATAACAAAGAATACTAGTATTGAGGTAAGTACTATAATTGCTTTCAGAGTTTCTCTCATTTTCGCAAATCCTCTCTGGGTTCGGATGAATACAAAACACAACTTATATCAACTTTTTGCCCGGTATGTTTAGCAGACTTTTTGTCTACCACTTTTTATTTATCAAATCTGATCCATATCCGCAAATTAAAATGGACTAAAAAGTAATAAAAGTAAAAGTAAATATCTCATAACTCAAAGTGGACTGCTCCAAAAGTACGCTTACAGGTTTCTACTTTCATAACCAATAAAGCAAGTGATAATATTATTTGATTGTAGTCTCTCAACAAGAAAGACATTGAATGAGAACTTTATTTAATGCTATGAAATCTGCGTTCCAAAATACTCCATTAGGTTGGAAGAGATAGAGGTGTCTACTTAATATGAGTAAAAAACATATATCGATTGCCATTATTTTAATTGTTTTAATTATCATTTTGTCAGAACTTCATACAAGCAGGACTAATCAGCAAATACAAAATGATAGGTATGAGGCAGAAGAAAAATTTAGGTATGAGGCAGAAGAAGCATTAAAGAATCTTTTCAAAGATGTTCCTTCAGATGATCCTACAATCGATTCTATAAATGACTCTAAAATCTACTACCTGAAATGTATGATGCTAGCAGACATAGATTACCGTTTTCCGCGCACAACTAGAGTGATGGTAGATGAAGGGCGGAAATATTTATCAAACGAATATGTAAATGGGAATTATGTGGAAGAAGGAAATATCTTCTTCGTAGAAGAAGCAGTTGAACCAGAC
>NZMV01000089.1 GCA_002694645.1 Crocinitomicaceae bacterium
CACAATTTTGGTTGCCATAGCCATAAATTAGAGGATCTAAAGGAACGAAACCCTTTGACACGCAGACTTGCCACAACCGAGGCTTATCTAGATTTTCTTGAAGATAAGGTGGTTGATGAAGCATACGAAAAAATCACAGAATTTAGGTATTTCTTTGATTTAAAAATAATTCAACGAAATAAAATGGTGTAAGCAGCTTGATTATTTTCTTTAAACCATTTTTATCCTTTTTCTAAAGTTTTCTTTTGGTCTTCAATTGAACTACCGATAGATTTTTTGGCTATATTTAAATATCCTTTTTTGACACAATTTTGCTTTTTACTTATCAATTAAAGATTGATATTGATAAAATATATTTGTTTCAATTTTTGTGCGATTTATCTAAATCATTAAAATGAACATAAAAATAATTTCGCCGGGCAGTGTGATGTACAGAAAAGAGGGAGGTATATTTCCGAGACTCCTTCGCTATGCCCCTTTAACTCTCTCTACTTTAGCCTCATTGGTACCTGATGAACTTAAAGCGTCAATAGAATTGAACGATGAAATTGCAAAAAAGATTAATTATAACGATCGTCCCGATATAGTGGCTATAAGCGCAATAACAGGAACTGTTAATCGAGCCTATGCCATTGCTGATCACTACAGAAAAAAGGGGGTATGTGTAGTAATAGGTGGTGTTCATGCATCCCTTATGCCCGATGAGGCCCTAAATCATGCAGATGCCATTGTCACAGGGATGGCATTTGAAACATGGCCTCAATTATTATTGGATTTTAAAAACGGGGTCTTAAAGAGACATTATGACCAGTCTCCGCAAATGAATTTCAGTAATCTTCCTTCGCCAAGAAAGGATTTGTTACCAAAATTTTCATATATCTCAAAAAACACAATACAAGCCACATTTGGATGTCCTTATAAGTGTGATTTTTGCGCTGTAATTAGCACGCAGAAAAAATACCTTAGGCGACCTGTAGAGGATGTAATAAAAGAAATCAGTGAAATGAATGGAAACTTTGTGACATTCATTGATCCCAGCCCAATGGAAGATAAAAAATACATCAAACGGCTTTTAAGAGAAATGATTCCCTTGAAGAAAATGTGGGGAGGGCTAGCCACTGTGAAAATTGGAGATGATGAGGAGCTAATGGACCTCTGTGCTGAAAGCGGCTGTAAGGGGTTACTCATTGGTTTTGAGTCCGTTGAACAAGATGCCCTAGTAGAAATTAATAAGGGATTCAATGTGGTAGAAAAATACAGAAATCTATGTACCAGACTTCATGAAAGAGGGATAGCAATCAATGGTACTTTTATTTTTGGAATGGATTCTGATACCAAAGATACCTTTAAAAGAACAGTGGATTTTGTTCAGGAGAATGCAATCGAATTACCAAGATATGCTATATACACTCCATTTCCAGGTACTGGTGCATTTAGAAAACTCGAATCACAAAACCGAATTCTAACCCGAAATTGGTCTTTATATGACGTACAACATGTGGTCTATCAGCCCAAAAACCTAACCCCTGATGAACTATTCGAAGGAAGTATCTGGGCATGGGAAAATACCTACAAGTACAAAAATATGAAGGAGCGTATCTCTAATTCTGGAACGAGCTTTCCGATATCATTAATCACAAATATGGGATATCGATACTATGGTTCAAGATTGAGAAATTTCCCTAATGATACAATTATTGACTTAGAACAAAAATGGAATTCACAAATCACTGAATCAAAATGAAATTATTACTAATACAACCCAGTGTAGGCAAAATTCATGGTGAAAAATATGTGAAATCATGGACAATGGAGCCTTTGGCTTTGTCCACTCTTGCAGGTATGACTCCTGACGATATTGATATTGAACTGATTGATGAACGAATTGATGAATTGCCTGAAATATACGAGGCTGACCTGGTAGGAATTACTATTGAAACATACACGGCAAAAAGAGCTTATACAATTGCCAAAAAAATTCGAAAACAGGGCGTTAAAGTCGTCATGGGAGGAATACATGCGAGCCTCATGCCGGATGAGGTTACAAAGCACTGTGACGCCATGCTTGTTGGTGGTGCTGAGGGCGGAATCTGGAATCAAGTGCTTTCAGACTTCAAAAACAACAAATTGAAACGGAAATATGATGCGAATTCATATTTCGAAAAAACCTTAGACCATTGCCCGCCAAATAGAAAACTATACGCTAATAAAGGATACCTACCTTTAGGTCTTGTTGAATCAGGAAGGGGGTGTCCATTTACTTGTGAGTTCTGCGCAATAACTGCTGCACACAAAGCGCAGTATAAGTCAAAGGAGATTCAACATATCATTTCGGATATTGAAAATATTTCGCAAAAAATGCTCTATTTCGCTGACGATAATTTTGTTTCAAAATTCTCAAGAACCAAAGAGCTTTGCGATGCAATGATTCCTTTAAAGAAAAAATGGTTTAGTCATGGCACAATTAATATGGCTAGTCAACCAGACTTACTAAAAAAATTACAGAAAAGCGGTTGCTCGAACTTATTGATTGGTTTTGAATCTCTTAATGAAGATACGCTAAAAAGTATGGGGAAAAGTTGGGCAGTTGTGAAAAGGGGTTATTCTGAATCGTTAAAAATTTTAAAAGATTATGGTATTTCAGTCTATGGAACATTTGTATTTGGATATGATGAGGACAAACCTGACGACATTGAAAAAACATTAGAATTTGCCATCGAGGAAAAACTTGCATTGGCCGCTTTTAATCATTTAGTGCCATATCCGGGAACGCCATTATATCATAGATTTGAAAAAGAAGGCAGGTTGATTGACAAAGAATGGTGGTTGAAGGATGGCTATAATTTTGGCGAGGTGTCCTTTCAGCCTAAAAACATGTCTCCTGATGAGCTTTCCGAGAGATGTTATAATGCACGACTCGAATTTTACAAATATTCAAATATTTTGAAAAGAATAGAGTTTAAAGCGAATTGCAGAGACCCGTTTTCTAATCCTTTTCAAACCATTTCTTTTATGAGTGCAAATTTCGTATCTCAAAAAGGAATTAAACAGAGACAAAGTTGGCCCATTGGTAATGTAATTGACAAGAATGGCAAAATACTTGAGTAAAATTGCCAGTTATATACATGATGATTCAATTAAAAGAATTCTCAAGGACACGACCATGTCAGGAGACATCTCTGTATCATTTGAAACTGAACCGTCATTTTTTGATGCCATACATGTTTTAGGTAAAAAAAATGATGTTCTTGTCGTTGAAGAATTGGAGAGTAGAAAAATAGTTGGCGTAGGAATCATTTCCCAAAAATTACTCTATATAGATCAAGAACCATCCGAGGTCAATTATTTCAGTTCACTACGAATTTTAAATGATCATAGAAATGGACGTGTTCTTTATTTGGGATTTAAAAAACTAAGGGATCTCTTAAAAAAAAATGATGCTGAATTGACCTTTACAACAATCATAGAAGACAATCATTTAGCCAGAAATCTCTTAGAAAAAAAAAGAAAAACCAAACCAGATTATAAATACCATGTTAGTTTTTCCACATTTGTAATTAAGCCCATAAGCCGATCTAGGGTTCATATAAATGATGGCCTAAAAATTCAAAAAGGAATTCATGGATTTAAGCCTGAGGATGTGATTCATTTTTTAAATAAGCAAGGAAGAAAAAAAGATTTTTTTCCTGTATTAGACCTTAAAAATCTAAATAGTAAAGAATACCAAATGTTCAATTGGTCGAATCTTTACATTGCCCATTTCAAAGGAGAAATAAAGGGAATCATTGGTGCCTGGGATCAAACCTCATATAAACAAACATTTATCCGCGCTTTGTCTACGCGCATCAAAACGATTAAACCTTTTCACAATTTAATCTTAAGTAAAATCTTTCACAAACCAGTCATTCCAAATATTGGGGCCTCAATACAATCATTTTTTGTCACACTAATTGCAATTGAGCATAATGATCCGAACATATTTGCTCAATTACTGGATAAGGTTTCCGTAGAAAATGCCAAGAATTATCAATGCTTTTATGTTGGTCTTTCCGATTCAGATCCTCTTTGTTCTTCCATGAAATACTTCAGTAATATTGAGTATAAAGGGCTTCTTTATCTTGTGGATTATAAACTTAATAAGTCCTTAACTAGAATCCCTTACATTGATCTTGCAAAATTATAGTTATGCATATTCCCATTAAGTATATTTTTAGGAAGTGCGAAGAGGTGTCATCTAATGAAAAGGAACGCATGTTTCTTCTCATGTGTCAAAATTACGACCACATGAATAAAAAAATATTCCTGAATGATTTTTCAAATAAAGATTATGTGATTGTTTTTGAAGATGACCAAGGAAATATTCAGGGATTTTC
>NZMV01000073.1 GCA_002694645.1 Crocinitomicaceae bacterium
AGAGAGTGCCTCTGCTAGTGACTTTTTAGCGCATATGTTAATTCCAAATACTTGAACTTGTTCGTCATTTTGCTCTAAATAAGGGTTGTTGAATTGCCTTATATTTCTACTTTCTGATATTTTTTGATGAGAAGTATTTAATGAGATATTATCAAATAATCGCGTTGGTTTGTTCCAGTTTAAATTTAAGACATTCATTATTCTTAGTTGTGGACCATATTCCCATGTAGCAAATTGAGGAATACCATTTTCATTATAATTATTTAATTGATCAAATCGTTGAATATTACTTGACGTACTTAATTGTGAGTTAGTGGAAATTTCTAGATGTTGAGTAGGTTTAAATAAGAACTTTTGGGTAATATCTATTTGATTATATCCGATGTCTAACTGGTTATTCGGATTTGGGTTTTCTATCAAACTATCTGACCCAAGGACATGGTCAACGTAGTAAGGAAGCTTGCCCCAATCTGCATAACCATGCCGTCTATTTTCCCCCATCACAATATCTCCAAATTGCTTAAATGTTAATGAAGAAAAAGAGGCCCATCTTTGTTGACTAAAATTAAAATCGATATGGTTTGTTAGTTCATCTGCGCCTTTATTAAGGCGCGTAATCAATCTGATTTTTTCTAATGTAGTGTCTTTCTTATTTGATAATTTAGGCTTGGTGGTGGTATAATTAATCACTCCACCAATGGCATCACTTCCGTAAGTAACAGCTGATGGGCCATAAATGACATTAAAATCTTTAATTATAAATGGATCAACAGTTAGACTATTTTGCACATGACCGTTACGATATATAGCATTATTCATTCTAACTCCATCAATCATCAACAAGATTCTATTAGCTTCAAACCCCCTTATTATCGGACTTCCCCCACCTCCTTGGCTCTTTTGAATAGTCACCCCATCGGTAAGAAGTAAGATATCAGCAGAAGTGGAATAATCAGAGTTTAAAATTTTTTCTTTAGTAATGGTCTCGTGATCAAATTCTTTTAAACTATTTAGGATGTTTGAGTGGTTTGTTGTTTTAGTTTCAAATGTGGGAAGAGCATCTACGTATCTGGAGGTAATTTGTAGAATACCATTCCTTATACTGTCTTTCGGAACGATAGTATTGTATTCTAAAATAGTAACGGATTGATAGTCCGTATTTTTATGAATTTTTATTTTCCCTCTATTGTTTGTTTTTAACGTATCAGAAAAGCTATTATTTAGAATTATCGTTTTGCTTTTAACAGGATTACCGTATGCATCAATTATTTTTAGTTCTTGACTGTAAATGGTATTTACCAATACCAGTAAGAGAAAAAAAATATTTGATTTAAGTTTAGTTTTCAATCGTAAATGGATTGTAAGACGTGCACAGATTGTATCTGCTTTTGATTTAATATTTCGTGATATGATAAGTATTCTAAGAGTAATGCAAGTATTTCTCTACGCTTGTCAACTGAGAGTTTCATATCGAAAATGGTATCAATATTCATGCCTAATAATTGATGAAATTCTTTGTGTGGAAAGTTAGTCTTCAAAAAATCATCTTTTTTTGATTCAAATCGACCATTTGAGATATTAAAGAATGGACTTTTTTCGTCATAATTATTTTGGGGGTTTATTCCAAAAAAATGAAGTATTTCTTTTACAAAGAAAATACCAAATACCGGGTTAAAATCGTGATGTTCAAAAGAAATAATCATTTTTTTAATGTGTACGTACAAGCTTGGACTGACCTCAAAATTATTTATGCATTTATTTAGAATTTCCGTTAATAATATAGCTAGTCCAGTCTTCCTAACGTCACTTACAATATTTATTACTGGAAAAATAAGTTCTTGATTATTTGCACGATTTAATTTCCTTTCTGGATTATAATTAGATTGAAAAGAAAAAAAATGGAAAGGTTGAAATATAAAGGGTGATTTTTTTTGGTGTGTAAATATAAAAGACGACCGTCCATGTTGAAACGTATATAAGTCCACAAGCAATACGTTTTGTTTTAGCTTAGTTGACCTCAAAAAGAAGCCTTCAATTTTCTGACTCATCTTTTAAAATGGGTAAAGTAATTCTAAAGCAGGTGCCTTTTTTATTTTTTTTCATTAAGGAAATTTCGCCTCCATGACTACGGATAATTTGTGCTACTATTGGCAGACCTAATCCTTTACCAGAAGACTTGGTAGTGAATTTTGGTTCAAAAATTTTATCTTCAATTTCAGCTGGTATACCAACTCCATTATCTTCAATAAGAATCACATTTTGTATACTATTTATTTCTGTAGAAATAGAAATCTCTCCATTTGAATCAACAGCCTGTATACTGTTTTTAAGTAAATTATTAAAAACCCTTGTCAGCTGATTTTCATCACCAAAGACTACTATATCATTCAATTTATCATATGCAATTCTTATGTTTTTGTGATGATTATATAAACTAATAGTATTTCTAATTATAGCACTCAAGTCTATGGATTTCATCTTTGCTTTAGGCAATTCAGCGAAATTTGAAAATTCATCTGCGATCTCGGTGAGTAATTCAATTTGGCCTATCATTTTGTCTTCGAATTGCTTTAAATGTTTTTCATCTGTTCCTTTTAATGAGACTACTCTTCTAAGATGCTGAACACTTAGCTTCATTGGTGTTAAAGGGTTTTTAATTTCATGAGCAATTTGTTTTGCCATTTCACGCCATGCTGTCTGACGTTCATTTTGGGCTAACTTCTTTTTACTTATTTCTAATTTGTCTATCATCTTGTTATATGCATTAACTAAGACACCAATTTCGTCTTGTTTTTCCCATATTAGTTTTTCATTAGTTTCATTTATTTCTACGACTTCAATTTTTTTTCGAACTTCTTCTATGGATTTAGTTATGTATCGTGTCAATAAGTATGCTATTAAAAGCGCACCCGTGAACAAGACTAAAAAAACTTCTATAAGCCTCTCAAGAAATAAATTAACCTCTGTCTTAGCGGTGAAGTTTAATGGGTTGTAAGGGATATTAATAACAACCATATTCTCTCCTTTTTTATTTTTTGCAAATGAATAGGAATTGATTGATCCATTTTCTTTTTTTTCTACATATTTTCCATCCTCAGCTGATTCCAACTTATATAGCAGAAAGGGGTTCAGACGGCTATTTTTAAAAATAGAGTCTCTTGGTTCAGTATTAATAAGTTCTTCTCCTTTTGTATTAAATACATGAATTATTAGTGAATTCACTTTTGCTATTTCGTGTACCTTTAAATCAAAATCTCTAGAGACAAAATCGTCTACTTCATCTGGGCTTAGGTCATTTAAAAAATACTCTAAAGATAAGTTTACTGTCTTTTGCTTCCGCTGAATACGTTTAAAGTGATACTTATCATTTTGTAATTTAAAAAAGTAAACTGTTGTTATTCCAATGGCTACAAGTGAAACGATAACCATAGCAATCATGGAAAAGTAGATTCTATTTTTTAAAGAGAATGAAACGTTGAACACGATAATCAAAATAAAAAAAAACCCTTGAGTATGTCAAGGGTTTACAATAAAAGATGAATTGTTGTTTAACCCCCTAATGCTTCAGCACCAGCGACAATTTCGAGAATTTCACTAGTAATTGATGCTTGTCTTGCTTTGTTGTAGAACAAGGTTAATTCTTTTTTCATTTCTGTTGCATTATCTGTTGCTTTGTGCATAGCAGTCATCCTTGCTCCATGCTCTGATGCAAAAGAATCCAATAAAGCTTTGTAAAATTTAATTTTTAAAGAATTCGGAATCAGGTCACTCAAAATCTCTTCTTGGTTCGGTTCAAAAATATAATCAATGGATGTACTTTCATTAGAATCTTCGATAGGCTCAACAGGAAGAAATTTCTCATTAATTAATTCTTGAACAGCAGCGTTTTTAAAGGAATTGTAAATGATAAAAGATTCGTCATAAACATTATTTTCAAAAGCAGTTATAATTTTCATTATGGCTTCAACAGCGTAATCATAACTCAAATTATCCCAAATAAGTTCACAATCTTTAGGTAAAAGATCATTATCATTTATTAAAGTGCTCTTTTTGAAAGCGTCAAACACTTTTTTTCCAATAGGTAAAATAGAATATACTTTGTCAGGATTTTCTTGGATTACCCTTTTGATCTCTTTAATGACATTACTGTTGAATCCACCACACAACCCTCTGTTAGATGAAAGGGCAATTAGCAAAACTTTTTTACCGTTATTTTTTTTCATCAAAGGGTGGTCTCCCCCCTCAACAGAGCCAGAAACATTAAGTAAAATTTCATTGAACTTTTTTGCAAAAGGTCTCATTTGGGTAATTGCATCTTGAGCACGTTTTAATTTTGCTGCCGAAACCATTTTCATGGCAGAAGTAATCTGCATAGTTGATTCTACAGAAGTAATACGTGTTCTTATTTCCTTAAGATTTGCCATTTTATACGTTATTCAGCATAAGATTTTGACATCTCAGCAACTACCTTTTTAATAACATCAGTTACTTCAGCAGTTAATTTTCCTGATTTTAATACATCAAGTTCAGCACGATGTTTGTTTCTCATCAATTCAAGAAAATTATTTTCAAATTCTTTTACTTTATTAGTAGGTATCCCTGAAATAATCCCAGTAGAACCGCAATATATAATAGCAACTTGCTCTTCAACAGGAAGTGGTGATCCTTCATTTTGTTTTAGTATTTCAACATTTCTTGCGCCTTTATCCAATACACCCATGGTAGCAGCGTCTAAGTCAGATCCGAATTTAGCAAACGCCTCAAGTTCTCTATATTGAGCTTGATCTAATTTCAACGTACCAGATACTTTTTTCATAGACTTTATTTGAGCGGAACCGCCTACCCTAGATACGGATATTCCAACGTCAATAGCTGGTCTAATTCCAGAATTAAACAAATTAGAGTCTAAGAAAATCTGACCATCAGTAATTGAAATCACATTTGTTGGAATATATGCTGATACGTCACCAGCTTGAGTTTCAATAATAGGAAGAGCAGTTAATGATCCACCGCCTTTAACTTTTCCTTTTAAAGATTCAGGAAGGTCATTCATTTGTTGGGCTATTTCATCGTTATTATTGATTTTTGCAGCTCTTTCTAGTAATCTTGAATGCAAGTAGAAAACATCCCCTGGATAAGCCTCTCTCCCAGGAGGTCTTCTTAATAATAATGAAACTTCACGGTAAGCAACTGCTTGCTTTGATAAATCATCAAAAATAATTAGAGATGGTCTACCAGTGTCTCTAAAATATTCACCAATGGCTGCTCCAGTGAAGGGAGCGTAAAATTGCATTGGAGCAGAGTCAGACGCATTAGCCGCTACAATAACGGTATAATCCATTGCTCCTGCT
>NZMV01000001.1 GCA_002694645.1 Crocinitomicaceae bacterium
CTAAGGCCTTTTTTCTTTAAAAATTTAGAAATTTTTCCAGTAGTAGTAGTTTTACCTTGACCATAGAGTCCAACCATCATAATTTTTTGAGGACCTAATTTCAAAGTCTTAGGTTCACCAAGAGCCTTAACTAACTCTTGGTGTACTATTCTTACGACATGCTCCCTGCCAGTCATACCAGCAGGAGCTTTTTCGTCGAGCGCTCTTGTTTCAATACGTTTACTTAGTTCTAGTGCTAATCGTACGTTTACATCGGATTGCAGAAGTGCACGCTGTATGTCTCGTACTAATTCTTTGATTAATTCAGGAGATATGTGGCTGGCGCCCGCAATCTTCTTCAGAGTTTCTCTTAAAGATTCTCCTAATTTTTCCAGAACCATGAGTACTTTGAATGCAGATAGAATTTAAAGGTAGTTATCAGCTTACGTTACAGATTAAATTTAATTAGGGAAATCTAATGATATAGTGTGTACAAACGAGTTTTTGCATTAATTAGCTTTATTTTGGCTATTTTTGTGATTGGCAATGCAAGTGCAGGTTCCAACGGAAATGCTCCTCAAAATGGACAAGATTGGATTATTACGCAAGATACGCATGTTTGGGATTCCGAAGTTAATGTCAAAGATATTGTTGTAACAATTGGGAAAACTTTAAAACTTGAAAATGTTTCCTTGTTATCGGAAGGTCAAATCGACCTATTCGGCGATACTCAGTGGATTAATTCTACTATTTATCACTCGCAGAGTACTTCTGGAGATAATGTTTCTATACAAAGTGAATTGACGATTATTAACTCTGAATTTATTTTGAGAACAATCCAGGATAATGAAAAAGAAACTTCTAATTCAGTATATTTATCTCCAGGAGCTTCTTTAGTTATCAGGGACTATGATTTAGACAGTAGTACGCTAGATGATCAATCTAAGATAAGATCCGATGTTACTGGCAAGGGAAATTATACTGAAAAATTCAACTATACCGTTAATATTGGTGGTGAAAAAGATGCTAAGGTTACTATAATCAACTCTCAAGTTGAATACATAAATTCACTCCTTATTACTGGTGAAGGTTCATATCTAAAAAATTCATCGTTTAAGTTTTTCGGAAATGTTGAATCTGGTATTGATGATTTTATTTTTGAAAATAATACAATGTTAAACAGCTATAAATGGTGGGATCTTTCTATTAATGGAAATAATAGTTTTATATTCAATAATACTCTACGGAACGGTTCCGGTGGTATTGCAATCCACGGGAGCAACAGTCATATAGTTTCTAATAATTTCTTAGATTTCCAATTTAATTTAGCATATCCTAACTCTTATTCTAAAAGGGGAGAAGGTGTGATTACACTAACCAATTTATCTTCAAACAATACAATTACTAATAATTTGTTTAAAAATCTTGAAGATATTCACGCTATAAACATATTCTCATCTGATGACAACTTAATTTCTTACAACAATTTCACAGATTCCGGTCAAGGATGGCACACTATTAGAGACAGAAGCGGCTATAGAAATAACTACAATAACAACACTTTCGACAGATGTTCTGGCGATGATTACATGACTGTGCCATGGTACCAATCATGTATGATATTCTATTTCTGGTCCTACCCCGATGATTACAGAGGAGGGGAGCATGTAGTTGAAAATAACACATTTAATTCTTATAATTCTGGCGTTAGATTCCTATCTTATCAAGATAACAGCACAATTCAGAATAATAACTTTGATAATGGGCACCATGCAATAGGCCTATGGAATTGGCCTGACGGTGGTAACGTAGCTCCTTCAGGAATAATTATCTTTAATAATTCTATAAATGACACCAATTATCCTATTGCCTTAGATTTTCATTATGCTGGATATCCGGGGATAGATAATTCAGTAATATCTAATAAAATTACAAATACAGGTCATCGTGCTATTGTGGTGTGGAGCACATATAAAAATTTCACAATTAAAGATAATTACATTGATAATTCAACTGAAGGTATATGGATATTTGACAATCTATTTGGTGAAATCGCTAATGGATTTGTTGTCGATAACGATGTAAAAAATATCACTGGAAACGGAATTTCGGTTTATACAACATCAACCCTCTCAATGAAAAATATTCATCTCGAAAATAATTTTGTTCATTCTACCAACGGTGCAGGTATTTTTTTGAGAGATGTAGAGAAAGGTTATGTAGCAAACAATACTATCTTAACTAATTTAAGTAGGGAATCTCAATTAACAGGAATATTAGGATATTATATTCCTGAAACGATAATTAAAAATAATTCAGTTACTTCAGCTGTAGGAATCGAAGTTGGTGGGTTTGTAAGTTCCGTTTTGCCAATTATTATTGATGGAAACACTTTGAATGTTAACGATTATGGCATCATTAGCAACAGGACATATGCTAAAATTATTGAAAACAATGTGACTGGATTTTGTAGCCACGACAGGTGCAACATTCTTTACTTACAAAAGGTAGCTGCGGTCGGAATATTTTCTCAAGAGGGTGAAGTTGAAGTAGTAAATAATCATGTAACTAAATTCAAAGAAAGTATAACCATTATGCTTGCAGATTTTCATGTTGAGAATAATTATGTGGATTTTTCAGATTTTGGAATTATAGCGAATAACAGTGAAGGAAAACTGCTCTCTAATTCAATTACAAATACTTCAAAGGCTTTAACCTCTTATTTATCATCAATAGATGTTGACGCAAATATATTTAGAGATTTTGAAAAGGCTGTACATTCTCTAAATAGTACCTTAAATTTAGTAGATAATTTTTTTGCCGAGGGTGATTTCTGCATTGATTTCATTGATAGTGATTACGAGTTAATTACTAATGATTTCGACTGCAGAGAAATGGACTATCAAGTGAGGTATAACATTAGAATTCATATAGCAGACGAGTCTGGTCAAGGCTCCGAAGATCATTTTTTTGAAATCTTTAATTCTGATGGTGATGCTATTGTGGATTCATTAACCTATGAGGAGGGTTTGTCTAATTACTTCCAGGTTAACATAATTCAAAAGAAGTCCGACGAAAATATTATTGATTTTAACCCGTTGAAAATAATTTTCGAAAATAACAATGTTCCTGTAATAGTTTACAAAAATATTTCATTTAACCACACAATAGATCTTTTGCTTGATACAAAAGCCCCTGAAACTGTAATTGATTATGGCGAATCGCTAATTCGTGATGAAACTATAGTATTCGAAATTGTACTGTTGGAGGATAACGGCGATATTATGGACTATACGGTAGAGTATCTTGTTAATGACGAATTTGCTGAATGGGAAACCTACGGTACATTTGTAGAATCTGTAATTAGCTTTGAAGGAGATGATGGTAAAGAGTACAGATTCAGGTCTCTAGGCAGAGACATTTACGGAAATATTGAATCAAAAGGACACTTTGAGTACCAAGTTAGAATAGATACAACAACACCCGAAACATATTTCAATAGTTTTAGCGATGATTATTACTTTACCGGTTCTGAATTTTTGGATTTATCTTGGAACTCTGAAGATAATGATATTTCCCGCCAAATAATAGAAGTATATTACACAAATTTCACTGAACCTTATCTTAATCCAAATAGCGTAACTTGGTTCATAATCGACAGTTTAGAAGTTGAAAGCGAGGATAATTATAGGTATGAGTTAGGAAACGTTGGACATTATGCTTTCAAGATTTTGTCCGAAGATTTCGCTGGAAACATCGAAACTAAGAATAAGTTTGATATCATATTTAATTATGATTCAGATAGCGATACTTTGAACTTCGGCTATATTCCAAATAGATGGGGTGAAGATTCCATAACTATAGATTATTCAACTAGTAGTTTTAATCTTGACTTTGATATTTATTTATCATTAGAAGACATAGCTAATCCTTCAACTTATTTAACTTGGTATAAATATGATTATGTAGCGATTGATAGTGAAATTACATTAACTGGTCTTAAGGACGATACTAGATATTATTTCTATGCTATAAGTAGAGATTTAGCAGGCAATATTGAAGACCCTTTGAATACTACTGAGTTTTATTCATCTGATGGTCTTTATGATCAGGTTTTCAATTTAAAATACATTCCTCTTCTCGATTGGAATTATGATATCGCAGTTGAAGTAGACAACGACTTAGATGGCTCATATGATACTATACTTCAAAGAGGATTTGATCGCAGTAGGCTCAAATCAAATGAATATTTTTTTGATACATTTAACAACAGAATTATTTTTGGTGGCCTTTCAAACGGAGGATTTGTTCCTAGTGAAGATTTATCTTCTTCTAACAATGTAAAAATAAGTTATTCTGGTGTACAAGGTATATTTGAAGTTTTTACAGGTGAG
>NZMV01000085.1 GCA_002694645.1 Crocinitomicaceae bacterium
AAATCATGCATCTTTGGTTAAACGATTTTTCAACATATTTGATGCATTTTGGGTACTAAAATTTGTACATTTCTACAGAGACAATATTCAATCAAATGAAAAATTACTCGATTGTGTAAATCAACTTCTTCAGCTAAATGCAGGTATCACCTTAAAATCTGAACTAGAACAATTGGGTTTTATGAGAAATTGGGACAAAAAAAGGGGTTCAATTTGAACCCCTAGTTTAATAACTACTATTTGATAATTTATTTTATAGAATCAACAACGGCTTTAAAAGCTTCAGGATGGTTCATAGCTAAATCTGCAAGTGTTTTTCTGTTTAGAAGGATACCTTTGTCGCTAATTTTGCCCATAAACTCAGAATAACTCATTCCGTGTAATCTAGCTCCAGCATTAATTCGCTGAATCCAAAGTGCTCTGAAGTTTCTCTTTTTTTGTCTTCTGTCTCTGTAAGCGTACTGTAATCCTTTTTCTACAGCATTTTTAGCTACAGTATGAACGTTTTTTCTTCTTCCGTAGTAACCTTTGGCTTGTTTTAATACTTTTTTTCTTCTTGCCTTGGCTGCTACACTATTTACTGATCTTGGCATAATTTAAGTTTTTTGAATTAAAGCGGCTTTTCAGCTCTTATCATATTGACTTTAACTCGGGTTTAACATTTAATAACCGTAAAGTCAATTAAGCGCAAAGTTGCAACTTAATGTTCTTTACATCTGACTTATCTACCAAGGTAGCTTTAGTCAGATTTCTTTTTCTTTTAGTCGCTTTTTTAGTCAAAATATGACTCTTAAAGGCGTGCTTTCTTTTTATTTTTCCACTACCAGTGAATTTGAATCTCTTCTTGGCACTGGAATTGGTTTTCATTTTAGGCATAACATTTATATTACGTAGTTATTATCTTTTATTTCTTTTTGGGGTTAATGATGATGGTCATCTTTTTTCCCTGTAATTCTGGCATTTTTTCTAATATTCCATATTCTTCAAGTTCTTGGGCAAATTTTAGTAATAAAATTTCTCCACGATCTTTATAGATAATGGTTCTTCCTTTAAAAAACACAAATGCTTTAAGTTTTGCTCCTTCTTGTAGGAACTTAACAGCATGTTTTAATTTAAACTGAAAATCGTGTTCATCTGTATTAGGACCAAATCTGATCTCCTTTAAGACTACTTTAGTTTGCTTTGCTTTAAGCTCCTTTTGTTTTTTCTTTTGCTCGTAAAGAAATTTCTTGTAGTCTATTATTTTACAAACAGGTGGTTTTGCATTGGGTGAGATTTCCACTAAATCAAGTTCCATTTCTCCAGCCATTTTTAACGCTTTATGAGTGGGGTAAACGCCTTGAGCTATATCTTCGCCAACCACTCTAACTTCAGTAACCCTGATTTTATCATTTATTCTGTGGGGATCTTCTTTAATGACTCTCCCTCTGTTTGGTCTTCTTGGTCTGATACTCCTCCTTTTTTAGTTTAACATTTAAAATTTTAATTGGCTTTGATTGATTTTATTTTGAATAAGCTCTTTAAACTCATCTAAACTAAAAACACCCAAATCACCTTTTCCTTGTTGTCTCACTGAAACACTTTTATTACTAGCTTCTTTTTCTCCAATGATGAGCATAAATGGTATTTTATTTACCTCAGCATCTCTTATTTTACGTCCCACTTTTTCAGCCCTTCCGTCAACAAGACCGCGAATATCGTAATTTTTTAGAAGTTTTAAAACTTCTTTAGCATATTCGTTATACTGTTGACTAACAGGTAAAATGATAAATTGCTCAGGATTCAGCCATAGAGGGAATTTACCAGCTGTATGTTCAATAAGAACAGCAATGAATCTTTCTAGTGAACCAAATGGTGCTCTGTGAATCATAACAGGTCTATGCTTTTGGTTGTCTGAACCTGTATATTCCAGCTCAAAACGTTCAGGTAAATTGTAATCAACCTGTATAGTTCCAAGTTGCCATGATCGGTTCAATGCATCCTTTACCATGAAATCTAATTTAGGACCATAAAATGCCGCTTCTCCATATTCTACAATGGTTTTTAGACCTTTATCGTTAGATGCATTGATTATAGCTTGTTCTGCTTTGTCCCAATTTTCATCCGAGCCAATGTATTTATTTTGATTGTTTTTATCTCTTAATGAAACTTGTGCAACAAATTCTTTAAAATCCAATGCTTTAAATACATACAGCACCAGGTCTATAACTTTCTTAAATTCTTCTTCTAACTGATCAGGTCTGCAAAAAATATGCGCATCATCTTGAGTAAACCCTCTGACTCTTGTTAATCCATGTAGCTCACCGCTTTGCTCATAACGGTAAACCGTTCCAAATTCGGCAAACCTTAGTGGTAAATCTCTGTAGGATCGGGGAGAAGCGTTGAATATTTCACAATGGTGTGGGCAATTCATGGGTTTAAGCAAAAACTCTTCCCCTTCATGAGGTGTATTAATGGCTTGAAATGAATCTGCACCATATTTATCATAATGGCCTGAGCAAACATATAAGTCTTTGTGGCCGATGTGTGGAGTGGAGACCGGTTGATATCCGCTTTGAACTTGTGCTTTTTTAAGAAAGTCCATCAATCTTTCTCTTAAATCTGCCCCTTTAGGTAACCAGAGAGGTAAACCTTGACCTACTTTTTCAGAGAAGGTAAATAACTCTAGTTCTTTTCCTAACTTTCTATGATCTCTTTTCTTCGCCTCTTCCAGCTGAACTAAATATTGATTTAATTCTTTTTGTTTTTCAAAGGTGATTCCATACACTCTTGTAAGCTGCTTTCTAGTTTCATCACCTCTCCAATAAGCCCCTGCTATACTTAATAATTTAACAGCTTTGATAAAACCTGTGTGAGGTAAATGTGGCCCTCTACATAAATCAGTAAAATTACCTTGAGAGTAGAATGTAATAGTTCCATCTTCTAGTTCATCTATTAACTCTAATTTGTAAGGGTCCTCTTTTGTCTTGAAAAATACTAGCGCATCTTTTTTGCTTACTTCTTCTCTTAGAAATGGGTTTTTTTCTCTGGCTAATTCCAGCATTTTTTTCTCCACTTTAACCAAATCTTTATCTGTAAATTCGTGTTCGCCAAAATCTACATCATAATAAAATCCATTCTCTATTGGAGGTCCAATAGCTAATTTAATTCCAGGGTAGAAAAACTCAAGTGCTTCTGCCATGAGATGGGCACTACTGTGCCACATGGTAGACTTGCCGCCTTTGTCTGAAAAACTAAGTAGCTTTAGATTAACATCTGTATTAATTGATCTAGTTAAATCCCATACTTCTCCATTTACTTCCGCTGCCAAAACTCTTCTAGCCAATCCTTCGCTGATGGATAAAGCCACATCCATTGCTGACGAACCTTTCTCCATTTCTTTTATGTTACCATCAGGCAGCGTAATTTTAATCATGTTTTTTCTTTTCAGAGCGCAAATATAATCAATTGATCTTCTTCAAAAATTGCAAAGAAAAATTATTCTTTTACTTTGTGAAATGGATAACCTAGAAATACTTAAAAAATATGCTAAAACCAATCACTTTGGTAAGTTTTTGGGGCTAAAATTAGAAGTTGTTGAACCTGGAGAGGTAAACTATTTTGTTGAAGTAAGCCAAAATCACCTGGCTACCTATCAATCTGCTCACGGTGGTTTTCTGGCAGGTGTTTTTGATCAAATTGTAGGCACAGCTGCACTTACCAAGGCCATGTATGATCACAAATTAGTTTCTACTGTTGAATTCAAAATCAATTACCTTAAACCCGCTTACCTTAATGATAAATTAAAAGGTGTGGGAAAAGTATTACATCATGGTAAAAGATTGTATACCGTAGAAGGACAAATTTTTAACCACAAACAAGAACTATTAGCTAAAGGTATAGCTACATTAAATGCTTATTCATATGACAAGAGTGATATGAAATTTTTATAATTTACCACCATGAAAAAATTATTATATATCTGTTTATTGCTGAGTATCCCTTTTTATGCTCAGAAAGAGAGCAATAGCAAAAAAGAAAAAAAGAAGTCAGCACTAGAAAAAGTAAATATTAGCGGGCTAAAGTTTAGATCAATAGGCCCAGCCCTAACTGCGGGTAGAATAGCTGATATTGCCGTGAACAGCCGAAATCCTAAGGAATACTATGTGGCTGTTGCTTCTGGTGGAGTATGGAAAACAACTAACGCTGGAAATACATATACACCCATTTTCGATGGGCAATCCTCATTTAGTATTGGTTGTGTGACCATTGACCCTAGTAATGAGCATACGATATGGGTTGGAACAGGTGAAAATAACAATCAAAGAAGTGTAGCCTATGGTGATGGAATCTACAGGAGCTTAGATGGAGGAAAAACTTGGAAGAACATGGGTTTGAAAGAATCGGAACACATTGGTATGATAGCTGTTCATCCTACAAACTCAAGTGTAATTTATGCTGCTGCTTACGGTCCATTATGGAAAGAAGGTGGGGAAAGAGGGTTATATAAATCTACAAACGCAGGTAAGAACTGGGAGAAAGTATTGGAAGTAGACGAGCACACTGGCGTAAATGAAATTCATCTTGACCCTAGGAATGCTGATATCATGTATGCAACCACACACCAGAGAAGAAGGCATGTATTTACGTACGTGGGTGGTGGTCCCGGATCTCAAATATATAAATCCACGGATGGAGGTGAAAATTGGAAAAAGCTAAAAAGAGGATTACCTAGTTCCATTAAAGGGAGAATAGGAATGGATATTTCTCCTACAAAACCGGACATATTGTATGCTTTAGTAGAAGCGGAGATGGACAAACAAGGTTTATATAAATCAACTGATCGGGGTGAAAGTTGGAAAAAGGTAAATCGATATGTGACAAGCGGTAATTATTACCAAGAAGTATTTTGTGACCCCTTGGACGAAAATAAAGTTTTCTTTATGGATACATGGCTACATCACACCGCTGATGGTGGTAAAACAGTGGTAAAAACTGGTGAAAAAAGTAAACATGTAGATAATCATTGTATTTGGATTGATCCTTCTGATACCGATCATTGGGTTGTGGGCTGTGATGGAGGTATCTATGAGACTTGGGATCATGCGAGTAATTGGCATTTTAAACCTAACCTTCCTATTACTCAATTTTACAAAGTGGCAGTTGATAATGACTACCCGTTTTATAATGTGTATGGAGGAACTCAAGACAACAATAGTTTAGGAGGACCTTCAAGAACGATTAATAATCACGGCATCATGAATTCGGATTGGTACATCACAAATGGGGGCGATGGTTTTGAAAGCGCTATTGACCCAGATAATCCTAATATCGTATATGCACAATCTCAGTATGGATGGCTAGTTCGTTATGATCGTCAATCTGGTGAGCGAGTAGGAATTAAACCAATGGCTCACGACAGTATGCTAGCCTTGAGGTGGAATTGGGATGCACCTTTGCTTATTAGTCCGCACAATAATAAACGTTTATATTTTGCTGCAAATCGATTATTTAGAAGTGAAAATAGAGGCAATGAGTGGACGTGCATCAGTCCAGACTTGTCTCAGCAAATCGATCGTAATCAGCTGGAAGTAATGGGCAGAATTCAGAGTGCAGATGCAGTGATGAAAAACAAGTCTACTACCATGTACGGTAATATTGTAGCTTTAGATGAATCACCTTTGCAAGAAGATTTATTATTTGTAGGAACGGATGATGGTTTGATTCACGTTAGTGAAAATGCGGGAGGAGATTGGAAAATGTATGATAAGTTTAAAAATGTGCCTGAGGATACTTATGTAAATGCGTTGGTTACATCCAAGCACGATGTAAACGTGGTTTATGCCGTATTTAATAATCACAAAAATGGTGATTTTAAACCCTATGTGTTAGTAAGTAAAGACAAGGGTAAATCTTGGAAATCCATTAGTTCTAATTTACCTTCTCGAGGTACGGTATATGATATAGCTGAAGATCATGTAGATCCTAATCTTCTTTTTGTGGGTACTGAGTTTGGTGTATTCTTTTCTTATGATGGAGGTGAAGAATGG
>NZMV01000074.1 GCA_002694645.1 Crocinitomicaceae bacterium
ATGATAAAGTCATTATAGATTTTGAGTATCCTGGAATCGTACAAATTTATAATTCAACAGATAAAAAATCGTATTACCAAAGCTTTCAGGCTGAAATCATTTATTCGATAAATAGATTTAATTTGACCACAGCTTACAAAAACTACGATGTTCAAATCTCATATAATGATGGTATTAAATCTAAACCTCTTCAGCCAAGTGAAATCTTTTTTCTCAATATTGGATACGAATCTCAAAATAATGATGGAAAATTATGGAAGTACGATTTTACACTTAATAGAGTTGGGAAACAACGACTCATGAGAAATCCTAGGGACACTGCCAGCCATACCAATCCGCATACATTCATTAACGCTCAGGTTACAAAAGTTTTCTCTGAAAAGTTTGAACTATATGCAGGAGGAGAAAACCTGCTTAACTATAAACAAGAAAATCCAATCATTTTTTCAGAAGACCCGTCTAATTCACTTTTTGATGCATCCATTATTCACGGCCCAATTTTTGGAGCGAGTTTTTACGCAGGATTTCGTTTTAAAATTTTAAATTAGTAATATGAAAAAAATTGTTTTAATCTTCTTGTTGGCTCCACTTTTTATTTTTTCACAAGAAAATGACAAGAATGAAAAGGCATCGTTTGAAGTATTAGGGATGTGCGGAATGTGTAAAAATAGAATTGAAAAAGCCACTTATAAAGTCAAAGGCGTTAAATATTCAAACTGGGACATTCCATCAAATAAAATATCCTTAATATATAATGCTAGGGTTACTACAATTGAAGATATTAGAAAAGCAATCGCTGTTGCAGGGCACGATAATGGACCATTTTTAGCAACGGATGAAGCTTATAATAATCTGCACGGATGTTGTAAGTACCCTCGAAAAGAGATAGCTGAAAATAATTAATCAATCTTTGATTTAAATACATAATAATCTCTGTCGATCACTATATCTTCATCATTTAATTTTAATTCTTGAATTTTATTTGTTGGATGTATTCTTAATTTATTATCACCAGCAGATATTTCCAATGGCATATGAAAACCTTCAATCGTATTTGTCCATTTGTATTTTAGAATACCATTGTTAATACTATATTCCAAAGTAGGTATTCGGGGATCCCTAAGATATTGATCAAAAAACACCTTCAAATCTATATCAAGCTGTTCATCTATATAATTTTCAATTTGTTCAGTACTAACAGTCTGATGGTAAAATTCTTTATTTAGACCTCTCAGTATCATCCTCCACTGTTCGTCAGATTCACAAAATTGACGAATGGTGTGTAAAATATTGGCACCTTTGTTATACATATCAGACCCTCTCTTGTTGACACCATAGGGGCCTATCACTGGACTTTGATTTCTAATTCCTCTTCTTGTTCCAATTACATAATCAGCTGAAACCTCTTTTCCATAGTAGTAATCTAAAAATAAATTTTCAGAATATGCAGTGAATCCTTCATGTATCCACATATCTGCTGGATCCTTGTATGTAATACTATTAGCAAACCATTCGTGACCTGCTTCATGTATAATTATATAATCGAATTTAAGTCCGTGGCCAGTTCCAGATAAATCTCCACCTAGATAACCTCTCATATATTTGTTTCCATATGTTATTGAACTTTGATGTTCCATACCTAAATATGGAACTTCAACTACTTTGAAACTATCTTCATAAAAAGGGTAGGGACCAAACCAATATTCAAATGCTTCCATCATTTTTGGGACTTGTTTAAAATGAGTTTTTGCCCTTTCTAAGTTTTCCTTCAAGACATAATAAACCAAATCTAAATCACCCTTTTCGCCATTGTAAACCTCACTAAACATTGCATAGTCTGCAACATTGATATTTACCCCATAGTTATTGATTGGGTTAGATACAAACCAATAGTATGTTTTCGAATCCTCAAATTCTACAACTTTTCTTAGTCTACCATTGGATACGTCCATTAAATTTTTTGGAACATTTGCGCTAATTAGCATACTATCTACCTCATCATACATATGATCTTTTAGAGGCCACCATATGCTAGCTCCTATTCCTTGGTTACTATTGGCTATAAAGTGATTTCCGTTTGCATCCTTGGACCAGGTTAGCCCACCGTCCCAAGGTGGTCTTACCGCAACTTTAGGATTTCCTTCATAAAAAACTTCTATGGATTTAATTTTTCCTTTTTTCTGTTTGCTTTTTAATTTGATGAAATGGGCATTGCCCTCTTTTTCAAACTTTAACTCTTTATTGTCCTGTATTACCTTGGTGATATTTAAAGGGGCTTGTAAATCAATTTGCATTCTATCCTTATTTTCTAAAACTCTGTAGTGAATGGTGTTAGACCCTGAAATGAATTTCTTCTCGGGCTCAACTTTTACATCCAAGTGGTAATATGTTAAATCCCACCATTCCCTTTCAGGTGTTATGGTTCCTCTTAGTGTGTCCTGTCTGGTGAAGGATTCTTGACTTGAAATTAGACTACCTGAAAATAGAAAAATACAAGTGAAAATTTTTTTCATAAAAATTCATTATATAATCATAAATTTAAAACATAAAATTAGTATAATGTTTAAAACATTATTAAAAGTATTTTTTTCATTATTAATTTTGATTTCGTGTTCAAACAATTCTGTAAACAAACTATCTATGTCTGATTTTGGTAAGGCACCAAATGGTGAGGTCGTTAAGAAATTTAAGTTAACCAACTCCAATGGTTTATCTATGGAGGTTATTAATTATGGAGCAATTATTACCAATCTTTATGTTCCTGATTCGTCAGGTTCCTTAAAAGATGTAGTATTGGGATTTAATGATTTTAATAATTATTACGAAAATAACCCATACTTTGGGGCTATAATTGGGAGGTACGGTAACAGAATATCAAATGGCACTTTTTTATTGGATGGTGTGAGGTATGAGCTTGAACAAAACAATGGACCTAATTCTTTACATGGAGGTTTGGTCGGTTTTGACAAAGTATTTTGGAAATTCGTAGAGGAAAAATCAAATAATCAATCTTTATATTTTGAGTACTTTTCAAAAGATATGGAGGAAGGCTTCCCTGGAAATTTAGTCGTTGGTGTTGAATATATTTTGAACGACTCTAATGAATTAAAAATAAAGTATACAGCATCAACAGATAAAAAAACAATTATCAATCTCACTCAGCATTCGTATTTCAACCTCTCAGGTGAAAGTAGCGGAGATATATTGGACCATATACTAAATATTGATGCAGAATATTATTTACCTGTTAATGAAAATATGATTCCGCATGGGCCATATGAAAAAGTTGAATCCACACCTTTTGATTTCAATATTCCTAAAAAAATCGGATTAGATATTTTTGCTGATGATATTCAACTTAAGGTTGGAAATGGATATGATCATTGCTTTGTCTTAAGTAATCAAAATGGTAAACTGAAAAAAATTGGTTCTGTTGAAAGCCCAAAGACGGGCATAAAAATGGATATAATTACCGATCAGCCTGGCCTGCAATTGTACACGGGAAATTTTCTTGATGGTAGTTTGAAATCAAAAGAAAAAAAGTTTTATAAAAAGTACTCAGGATTTTGCTTGGAGACCCAACATTTCCCTAACTCCCCAAATGAAAAAGAGTATCCTTCGGTGGTTTTAAATAAAGGAGAAATTTATAATACTGAAACAATTTATAAGTTTTCTTTTTAGAGGATTTTTACGAATAATAATTATTTTTTCTCTAATCTTTCTATGTGTCGGGAATAATTAATATTCATTCTGTCTAGAATGGGATATGTGTCATTAACCTTTTTTTCAAAGTCTTCAAATGATGGTCTATTAGCAGCCCATACTACTTCGGATAAAGCCAATATTCTTGGAAAAACCATGTACTCCACATGATCACTAGTTTTCATATATTCAGTCCAAACATTTCCTTGAGCACCAATAATGTATTTGTGAAAAGACCTGTCTAATTCACTGGGTATTGGTTCATAATTATATATTTCCTCAATTGGTGTGTAGCCTCCAATTGCTAAGGGTTCATTTTTTGTGTCTTTTGCTTGATAGTGGTCAAGATAGCATACAGCATTCGGAGTCATGATAACTTCATGATTCATCTTAGCAGCTTCA
>NZMV01000075.1 GCA_002694645.1 Crocinitomicaceae bacterium
AATGGATTAAAAAATTAAGATCTGAGAATGAAATAACCGTAAATTACGATGCACTTTACAGTATAAAGGAAAAACCAAATCGTTGAATCTTAGACTTCCATTAGCAATTACCATTACATTCTTCACTTTCTTTTGTTGTGAGGAAAAAAATAGCGAGCCACCACTAGCTAAAGTGGGTGAAATCCAATTGACTAAGACCGACTTAATCAGTGAAATACCTCTCAACCTAGATCCAGAGGACAGTCTAGTTTTCGTGGAGAATTACATTCATAACTGGATTGTAGATCATTTGATTACTAAAAAAGCGGAAGAATTGATCCCCAATGAGGTTAGGGAAGTTGAAAAGAAAATGAAGAAGTATAAACTATCATTGATATCCCACGAGTTTGAGCAATTTTATGTTAATAAAAGACTTGATACCAATATTAATTCCTTTGAGATTCAAGATTACTACAATAATCATTTGGATGACTTCGTATTAAATGATTATGTCGTTAAATGCCTGTATGTTAAAGTACCTAAAAATTCAAAAAAAATTAAGGAGTTTAAAAAGTACTATCATATTTACAATGAAAGTATGATTGATGATTTAATGTCTATAGCACAAAAAGAAGCGAATTCGTTCTATTACAATCCCGATGAATGGATCTATTATGATGACTTATTAAAACAAGTTCCGCAACTTGAAAAGTTTACAAAAATATATTTCATTAAGAAAAAGAAAAAAGTCATTTTGGAATCTGAGGAAGAAATATTTTTTGTTAATATTTATGATTATTTGATTAAAGATGGCACATCTCCTATGAGTTTTGAAAAAGAGAAAATAAAGAGTATTATCTTAAATCAAAGAGCTAATCAGCTTAGAAAAAAATTACGATTAGACGTGTATGAAGATGCACTGAAAAATAAAAAAATAGATAAATTTTCATGACTAAATCTTCAATTAGCTTAATAGTATTATTATTCATTTCTAGCTTAGCTTATAACCAAGAAATTATAGACAAGGTAATTGCAGTAGTTGGTGAAAAACCGATTTTATTTTCTGAAGTTCAAAGTCAAAAGATGCAACTTGCGCAACAAGGGATGGAAATCTCTCCATCTATGGATTGTTATTTGTTAGAAGAACTTATGCTTCAGCAACTTCTTATACATCAAGCTGAAATTGACAGTATCGAAGTAACTGAAGAAATGGTAAAAAGTGAATTAGACCAACGTATTCAGTATTTCTCAGCACAAATTGGTGGTATAGATAAGTTAGAAGAATACTATGGGAAGTCTGTACAAGAAATTAGAGATGAATTTTATGTTCAAATAGAAGATAAAATGAAGGCTCAAAAGATGCAACAAGAAATTATAGGGGAGATTTTAGTTAGCCCAAAAGAGGTTCGATCTTATTTTAGAGAAATACCTGCTGATAGTATTCCTTTTATAAATAGTAAAGTAAAGGTTTCGCAAATTATTCTTGCTCCAGCCTTATCTTATCAACAAAAAATCGAAACAAAAAATAGACTAAATAAGATAAGAGATAGGATTATTTCAAACGAAATTTCTTTTTCAGTTGCTGCAGAGTTTTACTCTGAAGACCCTGGCACGAAAGTGGCGGGAGGTAATTTTGGTTGGGTGGATAGAGGAGATTTTGTACCGGAATTTGATGCATTAGCGTATACCATTCCACTAAATACCGTTTCAGAAGTTTTTGAAAGTCCTTACGGTTATCACATTTTAAAAGTGGAAAAAAGACGAGGCGAACAATACTACGGGTCTCACATCTTAATAAAAAATAAAATTGCTGACAAAGATCTTGTTACCATAAAACAAAAATTAGATCAAATTGCCTCTGAAATTGCAAATGGAAAACTGAGCTGGGATAATGCTGTAACAAAATACGCTAATAAAGAAAATAATAAGAGCAATGGAATTGTTTTCAATGAAGCTACAGGTGAGGCATATTGGGACATGCAAACCATAGATAAAAACTTGTTTTTTGCCATTTCCGCCCTGGAAATTGACGAAATTTCAAGTCCACAATATTATGAAGATCCTAGCGGTAACATAGGATATAGAATATTTAAATTGATAGATAGAACATCCCCACATATGGCTAACCTCAATGATGATTATGAGTTTATACAACAATATGCTTTATCCCAGAAGCAGATGGTTACAATTGATAAATGGGTTCAAAAAACTGCAAAATCAACTTATGTTTTTATTGACCCTGTATACCAATCATGTAATAACAATTCAAAGTGGATAAACAATCCATGGTAGCATGAAAAAATACATCATTTCACTGGATCAAGGTACCACAAGTTGCAGATCCATTTTGTTCGACAGAAATAAAAAAATAATCCATACTGAACAAAAGGAATTTAGCCAAATAATGCCAGAAAATGGCTGGGTTGAACACGATCCCTTAGAAATATTAGAAACCCAACTTTTTACTTTAAAAAAGGTAATTGAAAAATCAGGTATCAAAGCTAATGAAATTGAAAGTATTGGTATTACCAATCAAAGAGAAACAACAGTACTTTGGGATAAATCGACTGGGAAACCTGTTTATAATGCTATAGTCTGGCAAGATAACCGTACATCAGAGTTCTGTAAAACTTTAATAAGGGAAGGTAAAGAAGAAATCATCAAAGAAAAAACAGGACTTGTTGTAGACTCTTACTTTTCATCCACCAAAATTCATTGGATATTAAACAACGTACCCGAGTGTGATAAACTTCTATCTAATAATAATTTACTCTTTGGAACTATAGATTGTTGGTTAATTTGGAATCTAACTGGAAATCACTTTACGGATCTTACAAATGCATCTAGAACCCAATTATTGAACATAAAAGAAATTAAATGGGATACTGAATTATTATCTTTTTTTAAAGTTCCTATTCAAGTTTTGCCAGAGCTGAAAGAAAGCGCTGATGAATTTGGCAATTGGGAATTCAATGGTGTAAACATACCTATACTAGGAGTAGCAGGAGACCAACAAGCCGCCTTATTTGGTCAGGAGTGCTACGAAGTTGGGATGGCAAAAAATACGTATGGTACAGGTTGTTTTATGCTGCTAAATACCGGAGAAAATTCAATTTCTAGTCAAAATGGTTTGCTTACCACTATTGCATGGTCTATAAATGGAAAAGTAAATTATGCTCTAGAAGGAAGCGTATTTATAGCAGGCGCTGCCATACAGTGGCTTAGAGATGGTTTAAAAATAATAACGCATGCTAATGAAACAGAGCAACTAGCTAATGAAACAAGGGATGAAGATGTGATTTTCGTTCCTTCTTTTTCAGGCTTAGGAGCTCCATACTGGAATATGAATGTTAAGGGCACTATTTTTGGATTATCTAGGAATTCGGGAAGTAAGGAAATTTGCAAGGCAGCTCTTGAATCTCTAGCACTTCAGACAAGAGATGTGCTTATTGCTATGGAAAAAGATGCTAATTTGAAGCTGACGACACTTGCTGTCGATGGCGGAGCATGCGAAAATAATTTTCTTATGCAATTTCAGGCAGACGTACTAAATTGTAATGTATCTAGACCCAGTATGATTGAATCAACTGCACTTGGAGCAGCACTATTAGCAGGGTATAAAAATGATTTTTTCACTCAAAATAATGAAGACAATAGAGACATATTTAGACCTAACCCATCTCATAAGATTAATCAAAAAATTAAAAACTGGAATAAGGCTATTCAGACCTTACTTACTCACTATGATATTTAAGAATAATGATCAGTTTAGAGAATAGATCGACATTTACTGAGAATAATAAAAAAGAAATTTTTGACCTCATCATCATTGGAGGAGGAATTACAGGAGCAGGTATTTTACTTGATGCTTGTTCAAGGGGGAAAAAATGCCTACTCATTGAAAAAAATGATTATGCCTCAGGAACTTCAAGCAAATCAACCAAACTGATTCATGGTGGGTTACGATATTTGAAGAATTTAGAGTTCAAGATGGTTAGTGATGTGGGGAAAGAGCGAAATATTGCTTTCCAAAATGCGCCACATCTTGTTAGGCCAGAAAAGATGCTGATTCCGTTATATAAGGGTAAAGGATTTAAAAAATGGCAATTGAGTATTGCCCTTAAAATCTATGATTTATTGGCTAAGGTAAGAAAAGTAGATCGCAGAAAAATGTTGTCAAAAGATGAAACTAATGCAATTGAACCA
>NZMV01000076.1 GCA_002694645.1 Crocinitomicaceae bacterium
ATTTCGATTTCCATGAAAAGGTAGTGGCTATTTCAGCCCAAAATGCTTCAGGGTTTTCGGTGCTTTTTTGATAAGCTGTGTTGTATTCAGTAAAACTATTGATCTTATTTATCATTCGTTACGGTTTTAACTTGCTTCAAAGAAAGTTTGAAACTAATCTAAAAATAACCATTTTAATCCAAATTTAAAATACCTGTCTGGTTGGGGGTAATGCAATAATGTAAAATAACGATATCCTAATAAACCAGAATTGATATGAGCAACCATGGCGAAAATGGTTACGTTTTTAATTTCTGCTTTAGCCGTTAAATCAGCAATAAAATAGGATTCTTGTTTTCTTTCATTAGAAACCAAAAACTGATTTATTTGAGGGCTATACTCCATTAAATTAAAAGATGAAAAGCTTCTAACTCTTACCCCTAGATATAGTTTAGCATCACTCTTAGCGTGAAGGAATTTATAATAAAAACTTCCAAATGCTAACCATTCAGGTAGTTGATATATAGACAACCCACCTTGATATTGATGTTGTAATTCGATGTTAAATTCCATTTTCTTTTTATTGACCATATACTCAATAGAAGTTTGTACTATTTGAACAGTATCAAAGGTCGAAATTGGAGTTAGATTTTGGTTGAAATACATAGGATTTTTTAACCAAAACTGATTTGATTTCAATCTAATATTTTTTAATATGATCGCAGTATTTAGTCCAATGTAATACATATCATTCACCCTGTTGTTCCATATAACATGGTTACTACTGTATTGATGAAACACATAATTTGGGGTAATTCGTTTTGCATTTAAGCTACTTGAAAACTTAATTTTTTGAGTTAAGTTTCTATTATAACCCATATGGAAATTAAAATTATTTCTTCTGAATCCGAATGGCGTATATCTTATTGTCGTGTTAAAATTATACTGTGGTGTACTTAGAGTATATTTAAGTCCAATATTATGATTTGATAAAACGGTGTCATTTGCATGGTTAGAGTATGTAATTCTATTAACGTCATAAAAGATTACCATGGATTTAGTTAAAATAGAATCTTCATAATAAGACAAGTAATAATTTATCTGCTGACGAAAATCTTTTTGAACTAATGTATCATTGGATCTATTGATGTCAAAATGATTGAATAGAAATAAATTTGCATTTAAACTATCGTAATAATTCCTAAATCGCCTATCAAAAGATGTTATAATATCAAATTTTTTTGATTTAGAGCTAGAATCACTTTTATATATGGTTTGTTGCATATTTACTCTCCAAAGCTTATCATTTGAAAATCCATGATTCATGTTTATGGGTATCAGATTTCTATTCAAAATATCAAAATTGGCATCCGTAAAGCTGGAATCATTTTGTATTCCTCCGTTCTGCTCATTGTATAATCTATGGTGTTTTAATGAAGCTTTAATGGTGTAGTTTTCTTTTTTAGTCTTCCTAAAATAATTGGCTTGTAAAAAATTGGAGTTTGTGGCCTGGTTTAAATAATAACCATCATGACTTCTTTTTAAAAAAGAAAGAGAATAGTTTGACCTATTAGATATGGGCTGACTGTGATAGATTCCCAAATTTTGCTCTAATTGATCACCAATAATATACTGAAAGTCTAAAACAGGAACTTTTTGATAGATAAAAGGTAAATCTGCCTGCTCTTTTGTAAATAAAGATCCATTTTCAAAAGGTTGAAGTCTTGAACTATCAAAATATAAATTAAAACCAACACTAGATGGACCGCCTATAAATAAAGTATAGTTCAATGAATCATCTAATGACGAAAATTGATTCCAAATTTTAATTGTACTAGAATCTAGTTGAGCATAAAATAAATTAGAGACTAATAGAATATAAAATGAAATAAATAATTTCATATTAAGTGAAAATAAAAAAAAAGACCATTTCAATGAAATGGTCTTTATTATTTTAAAAATAAAACAGTCTAAGCCTGTGTAGTAGGACCGCCAAAGTTTAATGGAATATTACCAACTTGTTCTGATTCTTTTATTTTACCAAATGAAGATTCATATTTGGCTAGATTATCAGACAAAGCTCTATGGAGTTTTTTAGCATGCTCAGGGGTCATCACTATTCTAGCCTTCACTTTACCTTTGGGAACTCCTGGCATTATTCTGATATAATCCATAATAAACTCTGAAGAAGAATGAGTTATAATAGCCAAGTTTGAATAAATCCCTTCTGCTGTTTCCTCGCTCAACTCAATGTTTATACCCTGCTGTTTTTTTTCTTCTGACATGTTAACTATCTATGTTTTCTTCAACCACTTCTTCTTCCATATTAATTCTATGCATGTCATCCGCAGAGCTTACTAACATAGTTTGGTAATTTCTCATACCTGTACCGGCAGGTATTCTGTGACCCACAATTACATTTTCTTTTAAACCTAACATGTGGTCGACCTTACCGTTAACAGCTGCTTGATTTAACACCTTGGTTGTTTCCTGGAACGATGCTGCAGAAATAAAACTATCTGTATGTAACGATGCTTTTGTGATACCTTGTAAAATAGGCTCAGCTGTTGCAGTCAATGCATCTCTAGATTCAACCTGTTTAGCATCATTTCGTTTCAGAGCAGAATTTTCATCTCTTAATTTTCTAACAGAAACTATTTGACCTGCTTTCAGAACTGTCGATTCTCCTGCATCAGTAACTACTTTTTTACCAAAGATCTTATCATTCTCTTGAATAAACTCCCATTTATTAACAGCATTGTTTTCTAAGAATTTAGTATCTCCTGGATCAATAATTTGAACTTTTCTCATCATTTGTCTTACAATCACTTCAAAATGCTTATCATTAATTTTCACCCCTTGAAGCCTGTAGACTTCTTGAATCTCATTAACAATATACTCCTGTACAGCTGTTGGTCCTTTAATCGCCAAAATATCTTTAGGAGTAATAGCACCATCTGAAAGCGTTTGTCCTGCTTTAACAAAATCATTCTCTTGAACAAGGATGTGTCTCGAAAGTGGAATAAGGTACTTTTTAACTTCACCAGTTTTAGCTTCAATGATAACTTCTCTGTTACCTCTTTTGATTTTTCCGTAAGATGCAACACCATCAATTTCTGAAACAACTGCAGGGTTAGAAGGATTTCTAGCTTCAAACATCTCTGTTACTCTAGGTAGACCACCTGTTATATCACCTGATTTTCCAGATTTTCTAGGGATTTTTACCATTACGTCACCTGAACTAATACCATCACCATCTTTAACGATAATGTGCGCATCAACAGGTAAGTTGTATGATTTCAACTCATTTTCATCTTTGTCAACAACAGAGATAGTTGGAATCATCTTCTTATCTCTATTTTCTTTGATGACAATTTCAGTAAATCCAGTTTGCTCATCTACTTCTTCACGATATGTAACTCCCTCAACTAAATTGTTAAATTGAAGTTTACCATCATATTCTGAAATAATTACCGCATTATAAGGGTCCCACTTACATATGACATCACCTTTTTTAAGTTTTCTTTTGTCTTCAACTAATAATTTAGATCCGTAAGGCACATTTGCATTCATGATTACAGTTCTAGATTTATCAGTAATTTTTATCTCACCTGTTCTTCCTATAACTATTTTCTCTACCTCACCCTCAGCGTTTTTACGTTCTACAAATCTTACCCCTTCCATTTCTAGTGTTCCATCATTTTTAGCAGTAAGCTCAGCTTGATCTGCGATATTAGATGCGGTTCCACCGACATGGAATGTTCTTAGTGTAAGCTGTGTACCAGGTTCACCAATTGATTGTGCTGCAATAACACCAACAGCCTCACCTCGTTGAACAAGTTTACCTGTCGCTAAGTTTCTGCCGTAACATTTAGAACAAACTCCTCTAGTTAATTCACATGTTAATACAGATCTGATTTCTACTTCCTCAATACCTGCTGATTCTATTGCTCGGGCTAAATCTTCGTTAATTTCTTCCCCCTCTTTAACAATAACTTCATTGGTACTAGGATCTTCAACGTCAAATAAAGCAACTCTACCAAGAATTCTATCATACAGACTTTCTACAATTTCATCACTTTTCTTTAATGCCGAAACTGTTAATCCTCTCAATGTTCCGCAATCATAGTCATTAATTACAACATCTTGGGCAACATCAACAAGTCTTCTTGTTAAATATCCCGCATCCGCTGTTTTTAAAGCCGTATCAGCAAGACCTTTTCTGGCACCGTGGGTGGAGATGAAATATTCAAGAATTGAAAGTCCCTCTTTGAAATTAGATAAGATCGGATTTTCAATAATATCTTGTCCTCCTGAAGCTCCAGATTTTTGTGGCTTAGCCATCAATCCTCTCATTCCAGAAAGCTGCCTTATTTGTTCTTTTGATCCTCTTGCACCAGAGTCCATCATCATGTAGATGGAATTAAAACCTTGCTTATC
>NZMV01000077.1 GCA_002694645.1 Crocinitomicaceae bacterium
TAATCGCCATTAGTGTAGGATTAGGACTAGTAAATCTGATTCAGCCAGGAAAATTTATCAAAAGTGATACCAGAGTTAGGCTGGTTGAAAAATACAGTGATAAAACTATAAGTAAGGTTGAAATGGCAAATGCTACAAAGAATGAAGGACCTCTTCAACCTTTAATTGATCTAGTTCCAGATAATATTTTCAAAAGTTCTTCAAATAATAGAAATATGTTACAAGTCATATTTTTTGCTGTATTATTCGGAGTTTCAATGGTTCTAATTCCAAGTGAAAAATCAGCACCAACTAGAGCTTTTTTTGAAAGTGTAAATGAGATTATTCTAAAAGTAGTAGATGTCATTATGCTATATGCTCCTGTGGGTGTTTTTGCTCTGCTTGCTGGTGTTCTAGTTCAGGTTTCAGAAGGAAATCTGGCTTTTGCAATTGAAATTTTGAAAGGTCTTGGCGTTTATAGTATCACTGTTATAACAGGTTTGGCAATAATGGTATTTGTTATTTATCCTCTTATGATTAATAAATTAGCCAAAATAAAATTTAATCGTTTTCTAAAAGCTATTTCACCTGCTCAACTCTTAGCCTTTTCTACTAGCTCAAGTGCAGCAACCCTTCCTTTGACTATGGAACGAGTTGAGGAACATTTAGGCGTATCTAAAAAAGTATCAAGTTTTGTATTGCCGTTAGGGGCAACCATTAATATGGACGGTACTAGTTTGTATCAAGGAGTCGCAGCTATATTTATAGCACAGTGTTTTAACGTAGATTTGGGATTAATGGATCAACTAACTATTTTAGTTACTGCTACGCTAGCTTCTATTGGGTCAGCTGCAGTTCCGGGTGCTGGGTTGGTCATGCTTACCATTGTATTAGGACTATTTCCTGAAATACCGATTGAAGGGGTCGGTTTGATTTTTGCTGTAGATAGAATTTTAGACATGTGTAGAACAACTGTAAATGTTACAGGTGATGCTACTGTGGCCAGTATAATTGCATATTCAGAAAATGAAATGGAAGAACATTAACCAGTATTTCTTAAAGCTATTCACTTTTGCGCTGTTAATTTTAGTGTCTCTATCCTCTTATGCTCAAGATGAAATCTGTGATGAACCCCTATCAGGTAATGTTAAAAAATTATATGAAAAAGGTAAAAACTATAAAAAGTACAACTATAAACAGAGAGTAAAGTTTTTTAAAGATGCCTTAGAAATAGAGGAGGAATGTATTCCATGTATGTGGGAGTTGGCTAAAATGTCTTTTAGAAGGAGATATAGTTTAGGTGACCCCATGGATTTTCCAAAAAAATATTTTTTACAATTATCTCAACTTTGTCCACATTATCATGCAGATGTATTTTATTATTTGAGTTTGATTTTTTACATGGAGAAAAATGACTGCGAGGCTAAAAATTACTTTACTCAATTTTTAGATTTCCCTATTGATGACAAAAAAAAGATTGCTATTAACTACACGGACCAAAAGTCGTATGTGAAGGCTAGTCTTGAAATGTCGTCTTATTTTTGTGATTTTTATACTAATCCTGTACCATTTAACCCCAGAATAATTAGTTCCGTATCTACTCCTGATAAGAATGAGGTATTACCAGTAATTTCACCTGATAACGAACAATTATATTTTACATGTGAGTATGATGAGCATATTAAGGGTGATGTCATGGTTAATCATGCTCAAGTGTTTAAGATGAGTACAAGAGAAAATATGAAATCTAATTTCACTACTCCCTTCTCACTGATCAAGCCTTTCAACGAAGGGCCAAAATATGGAGGTGCTACCATTTCTCTAAACAATAAGGAAATGTTTATATGTGCATGTACGCCCAATGGGGGCTATTTTAATTGTGATATTTTTCATACCACAAATAAAAAGATAGTAAAATCTATTGTTGAGGATGATATTAAGTTTGACACTACAATGTATGAGTGGACTCCACTAAAAAATTTAGGCCCTAACATTAATGGGCCGCAAACTTGGGAAGGTCAACCTACGTTATCTGCTGATGGTAAAACATTGTATTTTGCTTCTGCTAGACCGGGCGGGTATGGTAAAATAGATATTTATTTTTCTGAAAGAAAGGATGATGGCACCTGGTCAAAAGCAAAAAATATAGGAAGACCAATTAATACACCAGATAGCGATAAATCCCCATTTATACACACAGATAGTAAAACCTTATATTTTGTTTCTGAATCTACAGATGACAGATGGGGAGCAGGCGACTTTGATATTTTTTATACTAAACAAAGTAAAGAAGGAGTTTGGGATAAACCCATCAATATTGGTTATCCAATTAATAGCGAAGGTCCAGAGGAAGCATTGATTGTAAGTTTAGATGGACTATTCGGCTATTTTTCATCTCAACGTAAAGAAGGAGTTGGAGGTAAGGATATATTTTATTTTGATATTCCTGAAGATGCGAAGCCTGAAAAAGTCGTTTTAGCTAAAGGGAAGGTGGACTCAGACAATCCAGAGCTTTTAGCAAATGCGAAACTTACAATGATAGACGACAGTGGAGAAAAAAAAGAGCAAGAACTTAACATTGATGAAGAAGGTGATTTTGTAGCAGTAGTTAATGTAGAAAACGTTAAAGGTGATGCATTGCTTCAATTAGAGGGTGATGAAACTGCTTTTCAGTCCATTTTAATTTCGTCTGAGGAAATTTCAGATGGTGTTTTAAAAGATAAAGATTTATCCGTGAAGAAAGTAGAAAAGGGAGAGAGTTATACCATTAATGATATCTTGTATGAAACAAATTCGTCAAAAATTGTAAGTTCTTCTAAAAAAGTGCTGGACGCTTTTGCCATTTGGTTAAAGTCTAACCCAGACTTAAACATTGAAATTCAAGGTCATACTGACGATGTGGGGGCTGAAGAATCTAATCAGGCATTATCCATGGACAGAGCATTCTCCGTAATGGAGTATTTGTTAAGTTGTGGTATTTCAAAAGATAGAATGACATTTAAAGGTTACGGGGAATCTATGCCTAAATTTTCTAATTATACAGATAAGGGAAGAGCAAAAAACAGAAGGACAGATTTTTTAGTTTTTTAATATATTTTCTACTTTCTTTTTTCTAAATTTAATGTTGAACTATGTTTTTAGAAAATACGGTAAATCATAAGGAACAATTGGGCTGGATTGAAGTCATTTGTGGTTCTATGTTTTCAGGAAAAACAGAGGAATTGTTACGAAGACTCAAACGTGCACGTTTTGCTAATCAGCATGTACTGATATTCAAGCCACAGACAGATGTTCGATATAGTGACAAAAAAGTGGTTTCGCATGATGCAAACGAAATTATGTCTACTCCAGTTGAAAATGCCATTGATATATTATCAAAAGTAAGCGATGCAGATGTAGTGGCTATTGATGAAGCTCAGTTCTTTGATGACGAAATCATTGCTGTATGTAACCAATTGGCTAATAATGGGATTCGTGTTATTGTAGCCGGGTTGGATATGGACTTTAAAGGTAACCCATTTGGCCCTATGCCTCATTTAATGGCTATTGCTGAATTTGTCACAAAGGTTCACGCCATTTGTACAAAAACAGGGAATTTAGCTCATTTTAGTCACAGAACTTCCGAAAATGATGATTTGGTTTTGCTTGGGGAAAGAACTGAGTATGAACCTTTAAGTAGAGCTGCCTTTAATAAACTCAATTCCCATGATTAAAAAAACACTCCTCTTTATAATTATGGTATTGTTTAGTCTTACTACTCATGCCCAAAAAATAGATAAAGTTAGAAAAGTGGATAAAGATAAAGTTGAACTTACGGAAGATGAGTTATCAAAAAAGAAGAATTATATCATTAAGCTAATTAATCTTGGTTATAATGATAAAACAATCCAATTAAAAACGAGAGCAAGTAAAAAGCAAATTAAAGCGATTCGTAAGGAGACTTTATATTAAAATTATCTTATCTAGAGTATTGTTCCAGAAAAAATAGTCAGCAGATTTATTTTAATCGCCAATCATCCATATGGTTTTTTTAGATGGTTTAGCTCTCTTAAAAATGATCATTCCAATATATCCAAAAGCGAGGATTAGAACGTTCCTAATTCCTATTGAATTTCTTAAAATTAAAAACAAAAGCAATAAAGTACATGTAGGTCAACATTTGTTTAAAGATCTTCAGATATCATCTGTTGACCCTCAATTAGTGTATAACGATTTTGTACATAAAATTAGATCAGAACAACATTTGCAACCCAAGTAAACAAACAATAAAGTAGATTACTATTGTTTTTGCATCCACATAATTTTGTGA
>NZMV01000086.1 GCA_002694645.1 Crocinitomicaceae bacterium
AAATTATTTCTTGCTAAATGTTTGATTTTTAAAGAGAAACTTTAGCTTCGATGATGTAAAATTTACAGCTCTGTTTTAATAATATGATGTACATAACTGATAACAGTAGAATCCTATCGAGAGAGGAGCTTTCTACACCTGAAGAGATAACTAATGAAATTCCATTAGATAAGGAATCTTCAAAATTAATTTTTGGAGCACGCAGAAGTATTAGTCAAATATTACATAGGCAGGATGATAGGGTTATAGTGGTTGTTGGGCCTTGCTCAATACACGATCCAAAAGCTGCCCTAGAATACGCGAAACTTTTAAAAGATTTCTCTTCATCCGTTGAGAATGAACTCATGGTGGTTATGAGGGTTTATTTCGAAAAGCCAAGAACTACAATAGGTTGGAAAGGCCTCATCAATGATCCAAGGCTAGATAATTCTTTCAAAATTAATGAGGGCTTAAGAATTTCAAGAAAATTACTAAAAGATATTGCTGATTTAGGTATGCCAACTGGTACAGAATTTTTAGATTTAATTTCACCTCAATATGTCTCAGACCTTGTTTGCTGGGGGGCAATTGGAGCACGAACAGCAGAAAGTCAGGTCCACAGAGAATTAACATCTGGGCTTTCATGTCCGATGGGCATCAAAAATTCTACTAAAGGAGATATTCAGATTGCAATTGATGCCATTAAATCTTCTCAATATCAACATGTCTTTCTGGGAACAACCAAGAAAGGAAAAGTAGCTATATTTAAAACATCAGGAAATGATGATACTCACATTATTTTAAGAGGCGGTCTCGAACCAAATTATCATCCAATAGATATTGAAAATTGTCGTAATGACTTAGAAAAAAATGGTGTCAATGCCAATATTATGGTCGATTTTAGCCATGGAAATAGTCAAAAAAATCATGAAAATCAAAAGAAGGTATCTGCTTCAATTTGTGACCAAATTGCAAGCGGTAACAAAGATATCATTGGTGTAATGATAGAAAGTCACTTAAAAGAAGGAAATCAGAAAATTTCTGAAAATATGGAATATGGGAAAAGCATTACCGATGCTTGTGTAGATTGGGAAGAAACAAAGAAATTACTTAATGATTTAGCGCAAGCAGTTAAATCTAGAAGATAAAATCTATGGAATTTAAATTTAAACGTGAGATAGCAGAAACATTAGGTCTAAATAATGCAGTTTTGTTGGAGTACATAACAAGCTCTAATCTGCAAAAATGTAAAATTGAATTTCTACTAAAAGAACTGAATTTCTGGGATGAAAATGAGTTAATGAGTTTACTTATTGACCTTAATGTAAGAGGTCTTATTGAACTGGATACAGAAAAAAAATTAGTTTCACTTACAAGAGGTCAACCAAAAACAAAACTACAGACTCCAAAGAAAATGAAAAGATCAAATATGGCGTCAAATTGGCGGCCTTCAGATGAGGTGCTTGAAATATTAGTGCGGTCTGGCATGGATGAATCATTTATAAATGACCTTATTCCTGAATTTATTATTTATTGGTCAGAAAGACCTGATGTTTTAATTTCCTATAATTCAAAATTTATCGAACATGCAAGATTAAAGTGGGCACAATATAATGCCGAGGTAGATACTAAAAAATCACCAACCGTCATTGATCATTCCTGGAAACCATCTGATGATTGTCTGGACATAATAAAAATGACCGGCATAGATGTAGAGTTTTCAGAAAAATATCTACCTGAATTTATACTTTATTGGAAAGAAGACGGTAGAGCTTTTACCTCTTGGGACATTAAATTTCTGGATTTCATAAAGAAAAAATGGAATTTTAATGTTGAAGAATTGCCTAATGGACATAAAGAAGAATTTGACTTTTTTGATCCTTATACGGAGACTGTAAGTTCTCCAGACAAAAGTAATAGTGATACTTTAGCTAACTTGAGAGAAAAATATAAAATATAAATGAACAAGAAAAATTTAAGAGCTTCAGGTGTAATACTTTTCTTCACACTCATATGGATGATTTCTGGTTATTTTGCACAAACAGAGCCAGATGAATACGTAGCACCAGTTAGCAAGGAAGTTGTTTTAGTAAATAACTCAAAAGCAGTCGACTATAGGCTTCCGGTCACTGTAAAAGCAGAATCTCAAGCTTTTTCAAAAGTTGATGTAAGATCTCAAACATCAGAAAAAGTTGTAAAAGTAGGTTTTTCTGATGGCGATTATGCTAAAAAGAATGATGTAATTTGCAAACTTGACTCTGGGCAACGAGAAGCAAATTTTAAGAAAAGTAAGATTGATTACGATTCCTCTGTTGAGTTAAAGAAAAAGGGGCTAATTTCAGAATCAGCTTTAGTAACAGCTGAAACAGTGTTCGAAAGTGCAAAAATAGAATTAGAAAGAACGGAAATTAAAGCACCCTTTGATGGCTTCGTGGAAAATCTAGCTAAACAAGGACAACTCCTTCAAAATGGACAAAGCTGTGCATCAATAATTTCTCTAACACCGCTGAAAATAGTAGGAAATGTGTCCGAAATGATGGTAGCAAAAATTAAACCTGGGTTAGATGCAGAGATTAATTTTATTTCAGGAGAAAAATACAATACTGAAGTTTCATTTATAAGTTCTGCTGCTGATACTAGGACAAGAACATTTAGAGTTGAGGCTGAGTTAGATAACACCGATTTAAGTATCAAAGATGGGTTAACCGGAGAGTTGGTAATTTATACTGAGCCAGTAAAAGCACATTTTATTCCAACTTCGGCTTTTTTGCTTGGGGATCAAGGTAATGTAGCACTTGCTACAGTTTTAAATGACGTAGTAAAGATTATGGACGTACAGATATTGATCGATACTGTCCAAGGTGCCTGGATAACCGGTATTCCTGAAGAAACTAATGTCATCATTGGTGGTCAGGGCTTCGTCAAAGAAGGTGATGAAGTAATTTCAAAATATAAATAATGGGAATTGTTAAAACAGCGGTTAGCAAGTTTAGAACCACTATACTTGTAATGATTTTCTTGATCATTATGGGTATGTTTGGACGAGCAGCAATGCCTATTGCTTCTAATCCTAACATTCAATTTCCTTTTGTGAATATTTCAGTATTTTTAGAGGGTGCTTCTCCAGAGGATATGGCCCGAATTGTAGCAAAACCGTTAGAAAACAGATTTTTACGTCTCGAAGGCCAAGAACAAGTTAGATCAACAAATACACAAAGTTTTACAAATCTTACCATTCAATATGATGTTGATTATGATATGGATCAAGCAATTTTAGATGTCGAAAGAGCTATTGGTGAAGTAAGAAATCAATTACCTCCAGAAGCTAATGATCCTATTGTGAGAGAAAGATCTGATAATGATTGGCCGATATTAATCTATAGCATATACGGTTTTTCAAATCTTAGATCTGGATACGCAGTCGCCCAAGAAATACAAGACAGATTTGAAAAAGTCCCAGGTGTTCTGGGTGTTGAAATTGGTGGTGTTCCTGAAGAGCTTTTAGAGGTTGAAGTATCGCAAGCAAAGTTAGAAAGCTTGGGCGTTAGTCTTACTGAAATTTACAGTGCTGTACGAAACAATAACGTATTAATTCCGGCAGGTTTTCAAGATACAGGTTCAGGAAAATTTGCAGTAGAAATTCCAAGTATATTTGAGACAAGACAAGATGTCTTTGATCTTCCAATCAAATCCGATGGAAACAAAGTAGTAAAAATGGGGGACGTTGCCGATATAAAGAGGACATTTAAAGATCCAAGTAGTTTTTCAAGGATTAATGGTTTTGATGCAATTTCTCTTTCAATAAGCAAAAGAGTTGGTTTCAATGAATTAGATATTGCTCAAGCTGTGCAAGCAGAAGTTGAAAAAATTAGAGAAGATTTTCCAGACGACCTGATCATACAACCTGGATTAGACACAACAAAATTTGCTGGTGATATGGTTTCTGAGCTCGAAGGAAACATAATCACAGCTGTAATACTGGTAATGGTTCTTGTTGTGGCGACACTAGGCCTAAGAAATGGACTTATTGTA
>NZMV01000078.1 GCA_002694645.1 Crocinitomicaceae bacterium
ATAAATAAGGTCTATCACGGCATTAACATCATCTTTTGAACACATTTCTACGGTGGTGTGCATATATCTCAAGGGTAAAGATATTAACGCAGAGGCTACCCCTTTATTTGAGTAGGCAAATGCGTCTGTATCGGTGCCTGTACTTCTTGATGCGGCAAGTCGTTGAAAAGAAATATTATTTTTTTGTGCTTGCTTGATGATGAACTTAAGTAAATTGTTTTGCACGGCAGGACCATAACTTAAAACAGGGCCCTTTCCAGATGATAAATCTCCTTCGACTATTTTTTTTATCATGGGTGTATTTGTGTCATGACAAACATCTGTAACAATGGCTACATCTGGCTGAATTCGTTCAGCAATCATCTGTGCTCCTCTCAACCCAATCTCTTCTTGTACAGCATTGGTGATGTACAGTCCAAATGGTAGTTTTTTCTTATTTTTATGTAGTAATCTAGCTACTTCAGCAATCATAAATCCTCCCATTCTATTATCAAGAGCTCTACCTACATAGTTGCTTTTATTTAGAATCATGAATTCGTCTTCGTAGGTAACTACACATCCAACGTGAATACCTAAAGCTTCAACTTCTTTTTTTGTTTTACAACCACAATCAAGGAAAATATTATCTTTTTTGGGTGGTTCCTCTTTTATTCCACCCATTCGTGTATGTATAGCAGGCCAACCAAAAACTGCTTTGACCATTCCCTTTTCAGTATGAATGTTTACTCTCTTTGATGGAGCAATTTGATGATCACTGCCTCCATTTCTTCTTAAATAAATAAATCCATTGTCTGTTATGTAGTGCACAAACCAAGATATTTCGTCCGCATGTGCTTCAATAACTACTTTGTATTTAGCATCAGGGTTGATTATTCCAACTACGGTTCCATAAGTATCTACAATGTGTTTATCAATATATGGCTTGATGTAGTCTAGCCATACTTTTTGACCAGTTGATTCAAATCCAGTTGGTGAGGCTGTATTTAAATAATGCGCTAAGAATTTTTCAGAGCTTGTGGTGATATGGTTTATTTTTTTAGTCATTTTTATTTTTCTTCTTCTTTTTCCCCAACCTAAAGTTAATGCCAAAATCAAAATCAATAGAGGAGTTTTTATAACCGCCTTCATTAATCACTCTCATTCCCCGTTCAAAAAGGGCATCAAATCCTATTGAAATACGTTCATGAAATTGATAATCAAATCCAATCCCATAGACCACTCCAAAATCAATATTATCAAATTTACTTATCCCTATTCTTCCCCTTGTATCAGAATCATTTAATTGGGTTCCATCAGGCTCATAACTTACAATTTCGTCTTTTACCTTAAAACCAACATACGGCCCTACATTTAAATCTATTTTAAACTTATTACCAAATCCAATATGCATAAAGGCTGGTATATCAAAATAATTTAACACTTGCGTAACATCTTCTAAACTAGTGGAAGTATCAGGTAATTGAAATTCATCCATTTGCCACCCTCTGTTTTCAATATCAAAATCAGCTTTTAATGCAAATATTCTATTGAAATGATATATTAGAGTAAGTCCGTAAAGATTTCCTTGAAAACTTTCTCCACTAATTGGGGAGTCGTCAACAATGGGGTTGTTTATATTTACACCTCCATTAATCCCAATATCCCATCTGTAAATTCCTTTTTTTTCTTTTTTTTCATCCTTATTGTTCGGTTCTTGTGAAAAAACTAAAATAGGTATTGTTAAAGTTAATATGGTTAATAATTTTCTCATTTGGAATATTTTATAGTGTTCACAAAATTAGGTATAAATCGTTTTAAAATTAAGTTGATCATTTTTTTATTGAACTCATGTAAAAAATCTACTTTTTGTATTTGTCTTTTAGATCTCGTAATTGGCACTTAAAAATTTAAAACATTTTGTTTCTACTATTTTCTAATTTTTAGTTTTGCAAAGTGAATAAACACATAAAACCATATCAAGACTCTAATCTTTCCAAAAAGAAACAGGTGGAGCAAATGTTTGATAATATTTCTCACAAATATGATTTTCTAAATCATTTTTTAAGTTTTGGAATTGATAAAATTTGGAGAAATAAAACCATTAAAGTAGTAGGAGAGAATAACCCAAAATACATTTTGGATGTAGCCACAGGGACTGGAGATTTGGCATTTGTGGCACAAAAAAAGTTAAACCCAAATAAAATCATTGGACTTGATTTGTCAAACGGCATGCTTAACGTAGGTCGACAGAAAAGTAAAAAAAGAGGTTTGAATGAGATTATTGAGTTTACCCAAGGTGACTCAGAAAAACTCCCTTTTGAAGATAATTTATTTGATGCCGTAATGGTAAGTTTTGGTGTAAGAAATTTTGAAAACCTTATTGCTGGTTTGTCTGAAATTAATAGAGTATTAAAAAAAGATGGAAAAATTACGGTTTTAGAATTCTCTAAGCCAAGTATGTTTCCAGTCAAACAAGCGTACGGAATATACTCTAAATACCTATTGCCTATTTTCGGAGCCGCTATTTCAAAAGATAAGTCTGCTTATCAATATTTGCCTGAATCAGTAGCTGCATTTCCTGAAGGTGAATCCTTCTTGAGAAAACTAGAGACTGCTGGATTTAATTCATTTTTTATGAAAAGACTTTCTGGAGGTATTGCAACTATCTATTCCGCAAAAAAATAACTATACTTTAAAGCTTTTATTATATTTGAACTGCTGTGAAAAAATCACTCTTTATATCGTTGATTTTGTTAGTCTCAATAACTTGCAATACTGTGTCTGCTCAGTATTCAAAACTATCAGATTTCGATGATAAAATGATCCATTTTGGATTTGCTCTTAGTTATAATAATTCGGATTATTACATCCAAAGATCATTAGAACATCAGTTCGCAGATGACTCCTTGCAATCTCTTATTGTAGCCTCAAAACCAGGTTTTACATTGGGTGTGATATCCTCCATCAACTTTAATCCAAATTTCAAACTTAGATTTGCCATTCCATCTCTGTCTTTTCAAGAAAGAGACTTAGAATATACTTACTTAGATCCTTCTAATGGAGCGACATATATGTTGAAAAAAGCTATTCGCCCTGTCTATCTAGAATTTCCAGCCATGTTTAAGTTTAGAACCGACCGTATAGAAAATTGGGCAGCATATGGCATTACTGGGATTCGTTTTGGTATTGATATGGCCTCTGATAAAGATGTCAATAATTTATCTGCTTCTCCTGAAGATCAAATTGTTAAAATAAAGAAAACTGATTTTGGTTTTGAAGTAGGAGGTGGATTTGATTTCTTTCTTGAGTATTTCAAATTCGGCATTGAACTGAAGTTGGGTGCTGGAATGATGAACCTTCATTTGGATGAGAATACTTCATTTGATAACCCAATTGATTTCTTGCGTTCAAAAGTTTGGACACTCTCACTAACTTTTGAAGGATAACCTCTTTATTTCATTTGCAATAATTCCAACCGATGTACTAACATTGAGAGACTCTGCATGTCCAAATTTTGGAATTCGAATTTGTTGATCACTGAAATTTTCTATTTGTTTAGAAATTCCATTTGCTTCATTTCCGAAAACAATAATGCTGTTTTTATGAATGGTTTGTTTATATATGTTTTCCCCATTTATTTGAGTTGTAATTACTTTATGTGATTTGAATTTTTCAATAACAGCACGAAATTCTTTATAAATTACCTTTACTCTAAAAATAGAACCCATACTTGCCATTACCGTTTTTGAATTGTATGCATCTACAGTTTCTGGAGAGCAAATTATTTGATTAAACCCAAACCAATCCAATGTTCTTATTATAGTGCCTAAGTTGCCAGGATCATTAATTTGATCTAGAAAAAATAAAATGGGCTTGATCTCAATTTTAAAATCTACCTTAGGAATCTTTGCAATAGCTATGAAAGGGCTTGGGTTTTTTAGATGGCTTATTCTTGAGGCTTCTTTAGTGGTTATTTGAATAGCATCCACAAAATCAGAGTTATTTGGATCGGTTGTGCACATACATACCACTTCAAAATTACCATTTACTAATTCCATGCAATTTTTCTTTCCTTCTACAACGAAGAGACCGAGTTCATGTCGCTTAGATTTGCGATGGAGTGAACTAAAATCTCTTAAATCATTTTTGCTGAGTGGCATATTGTTATTTTTGTTGTCAAGTTGGAAATGATTTTTAAAAATATCAATAATAAAAACATAATTACATTATGGAGTTTATACATTTTCATCTCCGCTACTACATCATGTAATATTTCGAAACATGTTGAAGAGAATGAACTACTTATTAAAAAGGTAGATATCGAAATTAAGAAATCTGACTTTCCATTCAAAATTGATGCAGAAGAACTAAAAGAGGTGACCAAGTTAAAATCGAACAGAAAAATTTTAAATCTTTTTCGATTTCACCTAAGACTATATAACCTTTCAAACACCAATAGAATCAAAAAAAAGGTGTTGAAAAGAGTAGAAAAAACGAGAATAAAGAACCAAAAAGTTGAATCAAATAATAATCAACGTTTAGCAAAGGATTCTACTTACAAGAAAAAGCCACTTCTAGAAAGAAAATTAACTTTAGGTGAAAAGCTCCAAAGAGCTGGGGAGGCTCCGTCTACATATAGTGAATTGATGAGCGACAGATCAAAAATCCAATTAAAAAACTATTTATTTAATAAAGGATTTTTTGAAGCTAACATCGCAGATTCTGTGAGTTTAGAAAGAAATAATCAAGTAAACGTATATTATAAGGTCTCAACGGGTCCCTTAACTACAATAAATCAGTTTGAACTAACATCTAATGACTCCATTATTAATCAACAGGTTGATAAATTAAAAGAGAGGATTTTTATAAAAAGCGGAAATGCATTCGACTCTGATGTATTGAAATTACAGCGCAATAGTTTAACAAGTTATTTGCAAAATAATGGGTTTTACACTTTTAATAAGGAATTTATTTATTACAAAATTGATTCGGCAAACCTTGACCGTAAGGTTGACATTACCATGGGGATTCAAAACTACAAAAAGGTAAATGAAGACAATAATTTATTTGAATTGCCTCACAATCAATATTATCTCAATCAAGTTAATGTTAAAATAAATAAATCACTTATCTCTCAAGAATGGGGCTGTAGAGACACTACAACATCTAAATCCTTAAATATTTTAAACTGTCAGCCTATCAAATATCAAAAGCGATTGTTAAAAAACACCATTACTTTCAAAAATGGGGAATTGTATCAAAAGTCAGATGCCATAGAAACCTATAAAAGACTAATAAGTTTAGGATTGTTTAAATCTGTACATCTTTCCTTTGACACCATCAATCAAAATCAATTAAATGCCCAAATAGACTTAGTACCAGCTAAAACCCAACATTTTTCAATTTCCGTTGACGGTACAAATAATGATGGTTTATTCGGAGTTGAGGGCAGTATGAATTATGCTCATAAAAATCTATTTCATGGAGGAGAACGATTTTTATTATCCATGAAAGGAGCATTAGAAATGCAGTTGTTACTTACCGATAATGATAGTTCTTCTAATCAAAATAGTTTCAATACGGTAGAATGGGGTCCTGAAATACATTTTTACATTCCTAAGTATTTCTTGATAAATAAATTAGGCCCCTTAAAAAAACACACTAATGCTAAAACTGATATCACTCTATCCCTAAACTATCAAAAGAGACCTGATTTCACACGCTGGAATCAAGAATTTTCATACGGTTGGATTATACACGAGAAAAAGCCCATTACATGGCACATAAATCCCATATTGATTAGCGCTATTGATATAGAAAATTCAACGGCTTTCCAATTACAAATCGATTCCTTAAACGATCAATTTTTAGCTGCTAGTTTCCAAGATCATATTGTAGCTG
>NZMV01000081.1 GCA_002694645.1 Crocinitomicaceae bacterium
CCCTTTCTAGCTCCATGAGTTGAAATAAAATATTCTAATATTGAAAGTCCTTCTTTAAAGTTTGATAAAATTGGGTTTTCAATAATTTCACCACCACCAGATGAAGACTTTTTTGGCTTAGCCATCAAACCTCTCATTCCTGTTAACTGTCTGATCTGTTCCTTGGATCCACGTGCTCCCGAGTCTAGCATCATATATACCGAATTAAAGCCTTGTTTATCTTCACTTATCCTTTTCATTGCAAGTTCAGTGAGGGCAGCATTAGATGAAGTCCAAACATCGATAACTTGGTTATACCTTTCGTTATTTGTAATTAGTCCCATATTATAGTTTGACATTATATTGTCAACTTCTTTGTTTGCATTACCAATCATATCAATTTTTTCACCAGGTATTATGATATCACCTAAACTGAATGAAAGACCACCTCGAAAAGCAAAACCAAATCCCATATCTTTGATTTTGTCAAGGAACTCAGCAGTTTCAGGAACACTTGTTAAATTTAAAATTCTGCCAATAATATCTCTGAGAGATTTTTTGGTTAATACTTCATTTATATAACCAGCTTTCTCCGGAACAACCTCATTAAACATGACTCTACCAACAGTAGTTTCAATAATTTTATTTACTAGTTCACCATTTTGGTCCAAATCTTTAGTTCTTAACTTTATGCTTGCGTTTAGGTCAACTTTATTTTCATTATAAGCTATTTTTACTTCCTCATGTGAATAAAAAATTAAACCCTCACCTTTGACAAGTTCATCTTTGGTACTTAGTTTTTTCTTCGTCATATAATAAAGACCAAGAACCATGTCTTGCGAAGGTACTGTTATGGGTGACCCATTAGCTGGATTTAAAATATTATGAGACGCTAACATTAGTAACTGCGACTCTAGAATTGCTTCAGGACCCAAAGGAAGGTGCACTGCCATTTGATCTCCATCAAAGTCTGCATTAAATGCTGTACATACGAGTGGGTGTACTTGGATTGCTTTACCCTCAATAAGAGTGGGTTGAAATGCTTGAATTCCAAGTCGGTGCAGTGTTGGAGCTCTATTTAATAATACGGGGTGTCCCTTCAAAACATTCTCTAGTATATCCCAAACTAAGGGCTCTCTCTTATCAATAATTTTCTTAGCAGATTTTACTGTCTTAACTATTCCTCTTTCAATCAATTTTTTTACAACAAAAGGCTTATATAGTTCAGCAGCCATGTCTTTAGGAATACCACATTCATATAATTTTAATGTCGGTCCACCAACAATTACAGATCTTGCAGAATAATCAACTCTCTTACCAAGTAAATTTTGTCTAAATCTACCTTGTTTACCTTTCAATGAGTCAGATAGAGATTTTAATGGTCTATTTGCTTCAGTTTTGACAGCAGAAGATTTTCTGGTATTATCAAATAAAGAATCAACTGATTCTTGTAACATTCTTTTTTCATTTCGTAAAATAACTTCAGGAGCTTTTATCTCTACTAATCTTTTGAGTCTGTTATTTCTTATTATAACTCTTCTATATAAGTCATTTAAATCAGAGGTAGCAAATCTACCACCATCAAGAGGGACAAGGGGTCTTAGCTCAGGTGGGATCACTGGAATGGCTTTTAAAATCATCCACTCAGGTTTATTTTCTTTATTTGTATTTGCTTCTCTAAAAGATTCAACAACTTGTAGTCTTTTCAACGATTCTGTCTTTCTTTGCTTTGATGTTTCAGTGTTTGCCTTATGTCTAAGTTCATAGGACAATTCATCAAGATCAATTCTTGACAATAACTCAATTAAACATTCAGCGCCCATTTTCGCAATAAATTTATTTGGATCCGCATCCTCCAAAAACTGATTTTCAGGGGGTAATTTTTCTAAAATATTTAAATACTCTTCTTCAGTTAAGAAATCCATTTTATTAAGTGGATTACCTTCTTCATCAACAGCTAAACCAGACTGAACAACTACATACCTTTCGTAGTAAATAATCATGTCCAATTTTTTTGTTGGCAATCCCAACAGATATCCAATTTTATTTGGAAGGGATCTGAAATACCAAATATGAGCAACGGGTACAACTAAGTTGATATGACCTACCCTATCTCTTCTAACTTTTTTCTCAGTAACTTCAACTCCACATCTATCACAAACAATTCCTTTGTACCTTATTCTTTTATATTTTCCACAAGCACATTCATAATCCTTAACAGGACCAAATATTCTTTCGCAGAAAAGGCCATCTCTTTCAGGCTTGTGAGTTCTATAATTAATTGTCTCAGGTTTTAAAACTTCACCACGAGAAGACGATAAGATAGTCTCCGGAGAGGCTAGTCCAATTGAGATTTTGTTAAATTTTTTAGATTTATTTAGTTCCATTATTTGATTTTATTTATTCCTCTAATTTAATATCAAGCCCCAGACCCTTAAGTTCATGCATTAGTACGTTAAACGACTCAGGTAAATTAGCATCAGGCATTTTTTCACCCTTGACTATAGATTCATAAGCTTTTGCTCTACCTATAACATCATCAGATTTTATTGTCAATATTTCCTGAAGAGTGCTGGAAGCTCCATATGCTTCAAGGGCCCAAACTTCCATTTCACCAAATCTCTGACCCCCAAATTGTGCTTTACCACCAAGGGGTTGTTGAGTAATCAATGAGTAAGGACCAATTGATCTTGAATGCATTTTGTCCTCAACCATATGTCCAAGTTTTAACATATAAATGACACCAACTGTAGCAGGCTGATCAAATCTTTCACCTGTACCACCATCATACAAATATGTATGTCCAAATTTTGGGACACCAGCTTCATCAGTCAATGCATTGATTTCATCAATTGTAGCACCGTCAAAAATCGGGGTTGCATACTTCTTATTCAAATTCATACCAGCCCAACCAAGAACGGTTTCATAAATCTGACCAATATTCATCCTAGATGGTACTCCAAGCGGGTTTAATACTATATCTACAGGCGTTCCATCTTCGAGAAATGGCATATCTTCCTGTCGTACGATTCTAGCAACAATTCCTTTATTACCATGTCTACCTGCCATTTTATCACCAACTTTTAGCTTTCTTTTTTTAGCAATATATACTTTGGCTAATTTCATAATACCTGATGGAAGTTCATCACCAACGGTAATGGTAAACTTTTCTCTGCGTAACATACCTTGTAAATCATTTTCTTTGATTTTGTAGTTATGTAAAAGGGTTTTAGCTAAGGCGTTAAGTTTTTTGTCAACACTCCAGTTCGCTTGCGCAAGATGTGAAAAGTCGTCAACTTCGTTTAATATTTTCTGAGTATACTTTTTTCCTTTAGGTATAAGTTCCTCTCCCAAATCATTAAATACTCCTTGGCATGTTTTTCCACTTAAAATAGAGTATAGTTTCTCGACAAGAGTGGCTTTCAAATCATCAAACATTTTGTCAAACTTTATTTCCAAATTTTTAAGATGTTCTTTATCTTCTGTCCTTCTCCTCTTATCCTTAATTGTTCTTGTAAAAAGCTTTTTATCGATAACAATTCCTCTCAGAGATGGAGGTGCTTTCAACGAGGCATCTTTGACATCTCCAGCTTTATCACCAAAAATAGCTCTTAAAAGTTTTTCTTCAGGCGTGGGATCTGACTCACCTTTTGGTGTAATTTTTCCTATAAGAATATCTCCTGACTTAACCTCAGCACCTACTCTGATCATACCATTTTCATCTAAATCAGATGTCGCTTCCTCACTCACATTTGGAATATCACTTGTCAATTCTTCCATACCAAGTTTTGTATCTCTAACTTCAAGAGAATACTCATCTATATGAATTGATGTAAAGAAATCATCCCTGACAACTTTCTCAGAGATAACAATTGCATCCTCAAAATTATAACCTTTCCAAGGCATGAATGCTACTTTTAGATTCCTACCAAGGGCTAATTCACCATTAGAAGTTGCATAGCCTTCACATAATACTTGTCCTTTTTTAACTTTTTCTCCTTTATTGACAATCGGCTTTAAATTAATACAAGTACCCTGATTGGTTTTTCTAAATTTTATTAAATCATAAACTACTTCATCAGGATCAAAAGAAACTAATTTTTCATCATTTGATTTTTCATACTTAATTATAATTTTTTCTGAGTCAACGTAAGTAACGAGACCATTTGTTTGTGCGTTTAACAATACTCTTGAGTCACTTGCAACCTGCTTTTCTAGACCAGTGCCAACAATAGGACTCTCAGGTTTCATTAAAGGAACAGATTGCCTCATCATGTTTGATCCCATCAATGCACGGTTTGCATCATCATGTTCTAAAAATGGAATAAGAGATGCAGAGATTGATGCTATTTGGTTTGGAGCAACATCAATATAATCAACATCTTTGGGATCAACAACAGGGTAATCTGCCTCCTGCCTGGCAATAACTTTATCGGCTAATATTTTACCATCTTTTGACCTTTCAATGTTTGCTTGAGTTATTAGTTTACCCTCTTCTTCTTCAGCCGATAAATATTTGTATTCATTAATATCAATTTTTCCATTATCAACCTTTCTGTATGGTGTTTCAATAAAACCAAGATTATTCACCTTTGCAAATACACTTAATGAGGAAATTAATCCAATATTCGGACCCTCAGGTGTTTCAATTGGACACAATCTACCGTAATGTGTATAGTGAACATCTCTTACTTCAAATCCAGCCCTTTCTCTTGACAGACCACCAGGTCCCAAAGCAGACAATCTTCTCTTGTGAGTTAATTCTGCCAATGGGTTTGTCTGATCCATAAATTGAGAAAGTTGATTAGTACCAAAAAAGGTGTTGATAACAGAGGATAATGTTTTAGCATTAATCAGATCGATTGGTGTAAAGACTTCATTGTCCCTAACATTCATTCTCTCACGTATTGTTCTAGCCATTCTCGAAAGACCAACTCCAAACTGACTGGAAAGTTGTTCACCAACTGTTCTAACTCTTCTATTTGATAAATGGTCTATGTCATCAATTTCGGATTTTGAATTAATTAATTCGATTAAGAATTTAATTATTGTTATTATATCTTGCTTAGTTAAAACTAAGTTTTCCATATCGATATCTAGACCCAATTTCTTGTTCATTCTATATCTTCCTACCTCACCAAGATTATATCTTTGATCTGAGAAAAAAAGCTTATCAATAATTCCACGCGCAGTCTCTTCGTCGGGTGGTTCAGCATTTCTTAACTGTCTATATACATGCTCGACTGCTTCTTTTTCTGTGTTAGTGGGATCTTTTTGTAATGTATTGTGAATGATAGAGTATTCAGAGTTATCATCGTCTACTTTATTTATGAGTACTGTTTTGGTATTAGATTCTAATATTTTTTCAATATTTTCTTTGTCTATGATTGTGTCTCTGTCCAAGATAACTTCGTTTCTTTCAATTGAAATAACTTCTCCAGTATCCTCATCAACAAAATCTTCATACCATGTGTTTAGTACCCTTGCTGCTAATTTTCTTCCCAAAATCTTTTTCAAACCAGCCTTGGATACTTTTACTTCTTCAGCTAATCCAAATATTTCTAAAATATCTTTATCTCTTTCGTAACCAATTGTTCTTAGGAGTGTGGTGACCGGCAATTTCTTTTTTCTATCAATGTAGGCGTACATTACTCCGTTGATATCTGATGAAAATTCAATCCATGACCCTTTAAAAGGAATAACTCTGGCAGAATAGAGTTTTGTTCCATTTGCATGGAAAGATTGACCAAAAAACACACCGGGAGATCTATGTAACTGCGATACAACTACTCTTTCAGCTCCGTTGATTATAAATGTTCCACTTTTTGTCATGTAAGGAATTACACCCAAGTAAACATCTTGTACAATTGTTTCAAAATCCTCATGCTCTGGATCCGTGCAATAGAGCTTCAGCCTGGCCTTCAGAGGGACGCTGTATGTTAATCCTCTTTCAATACACTCATGAACAGAGTATCTAGGTGGATCAACAAAGTAATCTATAAATTCAAGAACAAACTGATTTCTCGCATCAGAAATAGGAAAGTTCTCTAAAAAAGTTTTGTATAAACCCTCATCGCTCCTTTCATCGGATTTTGTTTCAAGTTGAAAAAAATCTTTAAAAGATTTTACCTGTATATCCAAAAAATCAGGATAGTTTGGTATATCTGAGGATGTTGCGAAATTTTTTCTATTATTGTAACTCATTAATTATAAAGTTTAGTTAAAGAACATTTATTCGGACCCATTTGAGTCCATGACAATTGGTTGAATTATTTTAATTCAACCTCTGCACCAGCCTCCTCCAAGGATTTTTTCATACCCTCAGCTTCATCTTTACCAATATCTTCTTTGATATTA
>NZMV01000079.1 GCA_002694645.1 Crocinitomicaceae bacterium
AATTTTTGGAATCAATAACTATATTTCCTTTGAGAGATGAAGTTTGATTATTGTTGTCAAACCACCCCTTACTACATGATATAGTAGAGTTTCTAGATTTAATTTTTGTGTCACCAATGATATTAGTCTTTTCAGATTCGGTGTGATAAACGAGCGTATCTGAAAAAATTTGGTAGTCAATATGCTCTAACCTTACATTTTTTTTAAAAAATAAAACCTTATTTATAGAATTAAATCTACCTACTTTACTATTTATGGTGTAATTTTTACCATGATGTTTAATGATACCTCCATCGTCATAATAGGCATAATTATTATTTTGATCATAGATCAGTGAGTTAGCATTCATTAGAATTTGATTGGTAATTAATTTTACATTTCCATATAAATATGCTTTTTCTTCATTTCCAAAATAATGCAAGCTATCTCCGTAAAGCTTCATACTATCATTCTCTAAAATTTTAATATTAGAATAGGCTATAAATGAGTTATTTCCCCTATCATAAGTAGCACTATCACAATACATAATCGAGTTATTATGTTTAAAAACTACTTGATTCCACAGTATGAGTACACTCTTATCTTTTTTGGTGATCCCTTTACTTTGTTTTGAGCTAAAGTTGATCTTTTTAGTTTTAGACTGGGAATAAGATGAAATAAAAATACTAAAACATAATATGATGCTTAAAACCCTCATACCTTTTAAAACGGATCTTATTTTAAATAATTATACGACTACCTCACAATAGTCTCCGATCGATTTGGTCCCACGGAAATAATTTTGATAGGTACCTCTAGTTCTTCTTCCAAAAATTGGATATAATTTAATAATGCTAATGGAAGATTGTCTTTATCCTTAAGTTTGGTAATATCTGTATTCCAACCTTGAAAATTTCTATATACAGGTTTTGTTTTCTCAGATATTTCAAACGGAAAATAGTTGAATTTTTCTTCTCCAACTTGGTAGTGTGTACAAACCTGAATTTCATCAAAACTATCTAAAACATCGGCTTTCATCATACATAATTCTGTAACACCATTGATCATGATGGAGTATTTCAAAGCAGGTAAATCTAGCCATCCACATCTTCTTTCTCTTCCTGTTGTTGCACCATATTCATGACCTATATCCCTCATTTTTGTTCCCACATCATCACTAAGTTCAGTTGGAAAAGGACCACTACCAACTCGTGTACAATAGGCTTTAAATATTCCTATAATTCTTTCTAATTTGTTAGGAGCTATTCCCATACCTGTGCATGTTCCCGCAGAGATGGTATTGCTTGATGTTACGAAAGGGTAGGTGCCAAAATCAATGTCCAAAAGAGTTCCTTGAGCTCCTTCTGCAAGTACTTTTTTCCCTTCTTTGATGGCATTATTAAGATAATGTTCACTATCTATATGCTGGAATCTTTTAAGAAATTCTATACTTGATAAAAAGTCAACTTCTAAGTTATTATAATCGTTATCAATTTCATCGAGAAGCTGAAAGTGCTTTTCTCTGAGCCTTTCAAATCTAGTCTTAAAGTTTTGACTTGAAATATCCCCAATCCGAAGACCGTTTCTGCCTGTTTTATCCATATACGTAGGGCCTATACCTTTAAGTGTTGAGCCTATCTTACGTTTTCCTTTTGCTTTTTCTGATGCCTTGTCCAACAATTTGTGAGTAGGTAAAATTAAATGTGCTTTTTTAGAAATGAATAATTTTTGAACTACGTCTACATTTAGCTTTTCTAATTCTTCAATTTCCTTTTTTAGAATTATTGGATCTATTACTACACCATTGCCTATGATATTAACTACATTATTTCTAAAAATTCCAGAAGGAATGGTGTGCAATACATGTTTAATTCCTTCAAATTCTAAGGTATGGCCTGCATTTGGTCCACCCTGAAATCTTGCAATGATGTCGTAGTCAGGTGTCAATACATCTACAATTTTACCTTTACCCTCATCGCCCCATTGAAGGCCTAATAGTACGTCAGCTCCCATAACTCATCTTCTTTTTAAAATCACTAAGATTTTTAGTTTCTTGTTTTATTGTAAAAATGGTATTTAATTTTGTGGTAATTAATAAAGCGTCTATGCTACTGTTAATATTACATAGATAAGTATCACCTCCATAGTTTCTTGTAGTTGAAAGAATCTTTAATAGCTGATTAAATCCAGAACTATTTATGTAATTTAAATGTTGCATATTTATGACAGCTGTATTGCAATTCTGATTAATAAGCGATACCGTTTTTTCCATAAATTCCTTTGCATCATCCTCCATTATCAGCTTCCCAGTTAAATCAACCCATATGTAGGGCCCTTCTTGTTCAACAGAAGATTCAAACATTATTCCTTCTTTTTACCATAAAAATAGAGTTTATGATCATTGATCTCTACATTATAAATTTCTTCAATAGTCTTTCTAATATTTTGGATTCTTGGGTCACAGAACTCAATTACTTCTCCATCGTTAAGGATAAGATGATCATGTTGTTTGAATTCAAATGACTTTTCAAAATTAGAGCTATTTTGACCAAACTGATGTTTTTTAATCAACTCGCAGTCCAATAAAAGATCTATTGTATTATAAAGTGTAGCTCTGCTAACTCTATAGTTTTTTTCTTTCATTTTAATATACAATTCTTCAATATCGAAATGTCCTTTTATAGCGTAGATTTCTGCAAGAATGGCGAATCTCTCAGGTGTTTTTCTGTGCCCTTTTTCATTTAAGTAGCCTAAAAAGACTTCTCTCACTCTTTCTTGTATGTCTGAAATGTTTTCCAAAATATTTGACAAAAATAGAATTTAATTGGTTATTACTCCATTCTTACTACTTTTTCAATTCCCTCAATATTTCTTAGCTTTCTAATAAGGTTTTCAAGGTGGTTTTTATCGTAAACATAAAGCATTATATTGCCTTCAAAAACCCCATCTTTGGAATCAAAGTTTAATGATTTCATATTTACTTTTTCCAGATCGGATATGATAGTAGTAAGTTCCTTGACCAGTCCTACATTGTCTATTCCAATAAATTTTAGTCCAGTAATAAATGCATCTCTTTTGTAATCCTTCCAGTTTGCAGCTAAAATTCTGTATGCATAGTTTGCTCTTAATTGCCTTGCATTTGGGCAATTATTCCTATGAATTTTAATTCCATCATTTATGGTGATAAAACCAAATACCTGATCACCTGGTAAAGGATTGCAACACGGGGCTAATTTGTAATCTAGATTTGGATCTGCACCTTCACCTATTATTATTTCGTTCTCATTTCCTCTCACTCGTTGAACTAATGACTCGAAAGTGTTCTTTATACTTTTCGTTATGGAAGAGCTGATGTATAGTTGCCCTGATTTATGATTAATCTCTTTAATTTTGCTTAAGTCAACTGTTCCTTGAGCAATTTGAAAGAAAAATTCTGTGTGTTCTTTAAAATGGTAATGTTTTAAAATAATTTTAAGATTACTTTCTGAAAAATTAAGTTTTAAAGCGTTTAGTTTACGTTCTAGAATTTCCTTACCATTAATGGCTAATTTCTTTTTTTCTTCTTTTAGAGTTTGCTTGATTTTTGATTTGGCTTTTGAAGTAATGACAAAGTCTAACCAAGCTTCTTTAGGTATTTGTTTCTTAGAAGTTAAAATTTCTATTTGATCTCCACTCTTAAGTACGTAACTTAAAGGAACTAATTTACTATTTACTTTAGCTCCTATACAACTGATACCAACGTCTGTATGCACAGAGAAGGCAAAGTCTAATGCAGTTGCATTTTTAGGCAATGTGAAAAGATCGCCCTTTGGTGTAAAGACGTATATTTCGTCACTATATAAATTTGTTTTAAAATCATCAAGAAAATCTGAAGTGTTGGAATCCTTGTTTTCCATGATTTCTCTAATCTCGGAAATCCACTTATCAAACCCTGGATTTTTATCGTTTCCTTCTTTATATCTCCAATGTGCTGCTAGTCCTTTTTCAGCAATATCATCCATCCTTCTACTTCTTATCTGTACTTCTACCCATTTTCCTGTAGGACTCATAACGGTTGTATGAAGTGATTCATAGCCATTTTGCTTTGGATAAGAAATCCAATCTCTTAATCTCTCTGGATTCGGAATGTAAAAATCGGTAACAACGCTATATACTTTCCAACAGTCAGCTTTCTCTTCAGGAGAGTCAAGAATAATTCTAATTGCAAAAACATCAAAAACTTCTTCAAAATCAACTCCTTTATCTTTCATTTTTCGATGTATGGAAGGTATTGATTTTGTTCTCGCCTTTAGTTTATATCGGAAACCTTGTTTATCTAGCTCTTTTTTAATGGGATGACTGAATTTTTGTATGTAACGATCTCTTACTGCTTTGGTCTTCTCTAATTTATTTTTAATCAGGTTATACTCTTTTGGATAAGTGAATTTGAAGGACAAATCTTCCATTTCGGTCTTTATAGAATAAAGTCCTAATCTGTGCGCTAAAGGGGCATATAAATATGCAGTTTCCGAAGCAATCTTGAGTTTTTTGATTTCCTTCATAGAATCCAATGTTCTCATATTATGAAGTCGATCTGCTAATTTGATAAGAATTACTCTGACGTCATCTGGAATAGTTAAGAACATTTTCTTAAAGTTTTCAGCTTGCGTGGAACTTGTAAAATCAAATTCACCTGAAATTTTAGTTAAGCCATCAATAATATTCTTCACTTTATTACCGAAATTTCTTTCTATGTCGTTTAAGGTTATATTGGTATCTTCCACCGTATCGTGCAAAAGAGCCGCCTGAATCTGAGCGATACTTCCGCCAAAAAGTTGCACTGTATTGGCAACTTTGTATGGGTGCACAATAAAAGGAATGCCCGAACCCTTTCGGGTTTGACCACTGTGTGCCTTCCGAGCAAATTTTTCGGCGTTGTTTATTCTTGCTTTGTCCACTATGTCTATGTGGTACGGCCCATCATTCATCTTAATCCCTACTCTTTCTTTCGTTTTCAAACTCAAACTCACCTTGACGGACTCTCATCCACTTGTAATAATAATCATTGAACTCCCCACGTATGTTAGCAATCATGTAATCACTAACAAACCATATCCCATTTCCCAAACCCCTAGGATGACGTTTGTATTCCCAAAGGTCTTTACGAAGTTTTTCAACTTCTTGCTCCAACTCATCAATCTCTTCTGTTAGACTTTCTTCATACATCTTA
>NZMV01000080.1 GCA_002694645.1 Crocinitomicaceae bacterium
CCTAATGAAGTACTACTTTAGCACAATATGGCTCTATAACAAAGGATATATGTAATTCTGTAGAAATATGGCTAATTGGAGAGTAACACAGACTTGTGGTCTCATAACCCGAAGGTCAGAGGTTCGAATCCTCTCCCCGCTACCATTTATTTATTCAATTATATTAATAATATATAGAGATTATAGAGTTATTCTGATTTCTTTTATATTAGTTTTACCCAACCATATACCCAACCTTGATGGTAATAATTAAGGGTAAGCCTGGCCTAATAAATCATCAAAACTAAACGATTATTCGAATTCCCATGAACCCTGCCCTACCTTAATCGGATAGTTATAACCTTTGGGCTCTTTTCCAACCGGGTTATATTTGAATTCATCCACACCACGAACGAGGTAACTCTCAAATTTCGGCCAGACATTCAGATCGCATTTAACTTCAGTTGGACAGAAGCGCATTGTTTGTCCTGCTCGAATTCTATCTGAGTGATTAGGCCCTGAACCGTGAAGCAGTTGATTGTCATGCAAAGATATTTCTCCTGCTTTTAAATCCATTGAAACAATATCTTCAGATTTGATTGCCACTTGATCTACCTCCTGATCCAAGACGAAATGTTCCTTTTCGATTAGGTTATGTTCAAAAACGTGACTGTGGCTCCCTTTAACAATACGCATTGCAGCGTTTTGTTCATCTGTATCGAAAATTGCCAACCAAACTGAAACAGTTCTTGAAGGTTGCAAAGGCCAATACTGTGCGTCCTGATGCCATGGCACTTCGGTACCATCTCCTGGAAACTTAGCAAAGCAATGTGCTCCCCATTGGAGAATATTGGGGCCAATCAGATCCTCTACATAATCCAATATGGCCTTAGTATGGGATAATTCGTATACCCATCTGTTAGCTTTATGCCAATTATTTACACGGCTCATATGTATATGAGAAGGCAACAAAGCGAGCATGTCCTCAAATCCCTTTTGTAAAATGGGAATTTCGGAATCATCAAATACCAGAAGATTTTTAACGTAACCCCAATTCTGAAACTGCTCTTTTTCAGCTTCAGTCAAACGCCGGGCACAACGACTGATGGGTAATTCAGATATTTTTTTAAAAAATTATAACCATTCATTTGGATTTAATTTTATTACTCATTTCTTAAGTAATCATTTTTTCCAAAGCTGTCTCAGGCAAAGGGCCAAGCTCTGAGGCTTCAAGAACCTGATTCAGGTGGCTCAACTCCGCAAGGCCTACAATAGCATTATCGATCTTGGGCTCAGAGAGGACATAGCGAAGTGCTGTTTGAGCACGAGTGCCGTATGGTGTGTTACCTTCATCGTCAATATCTAGCTTGGTGAAAGCGTCTAAAGCCCGTTGTTCCTCACTGCTTAAATCCGAATTATCAGTAATGATTATCTCTCGGCCGTGACGTTTGTCGGTAGCCAAAATTCCTGCGGCAAAGACTCTGATTCCCATAGTTCCAACATCATATTTCTGACATGCCTCTAAAAGGCCTGAGAATTCCTGACCGGGGAAGTTATGGTCAGAACCATATGCAGCGCTTGGATTAATCATATTGTAATAAACTTGTATAGAGTCAATACGACCAGTTTCGATCACTTCTTGACAACATTTTGAATCACCGAGTCCTGTAATACCAATGTACTTTGTATAATTTTTTTCTACCATTTCTTCTAAGGCATCAAGAACGCCCCCTGACTTCAGGATATGATGAAGGCCGATTAATTTACCACCACCCTTATTTGTAATTGGATTGTGTAAATGTAAGACATCTACAGAATCACGTCGCAAACGATTGAGACTTTTACTAATGCTTTCCTTAAACTGCCCAGGTATATCGTCAAGATTATTTGTATCGAGATAAACTTTTGTGGAAATTATTGGTTCTTCATCGACTTCTTCCAATAACCAACCCAAGGCTTCCTCAGATTTTCCTTGGCCATAAATTGGCGCAGTATCTATCCAGTTGATTCTTCCGTCGAGTGCCATCCGAATGGCCTTGCGTCGAGTATCGTCATCTGCATTTATAATAATTCCTCCAACGAATCCACCTCCAAAGACTACAGCGGAAGTCTCCAAATTAGTTTTTCCGAACTTTCTCATTTCCATAATTTTCTCCCTAGTTCGAATTTATGATGATGGTATTGTAATGCTATTGATGGAAAATTATCTAATTGCCAATTTTATCACTCAATCACTAACTCGTAGGTGTTCAACCCTTTTGACAGATCAAAACATAGAAATATTGGATGTATCGACTACCTTTCGTTGACTAAGTCTTGGAAGATTTAGATCACGTAGCATACTCAAAGAACCCTGCTTCAGGGCTAGGTTAAAAAACGCAAACCCTACTTCTGTCAAAACTGATCGATTATAGGTTCTAGTTACCTGTCACAGCAATCACATCAATTTCCAACAAAAGATCGGGGCGGAATAACCCAGAGACGGCTACTGAAGTTACACATGGAAGCGGATCTTTTCCCAGGATCATTCGTTTTCTAACATCCCAAGCCCCCTTAGTACTTTTAGTTCCTACTCCAAATACAAATATTTTAACTATTTCATCCAAACTTGATCCTGCTTCTCCCAGAACCTTTTCGATGTTACTCCATATGTATTCGGCCTGAACTTCAGCATTGCCTTCACCAACCACATTCCCCTCCGGATCTAAAGCAACCTGACCTGAGATATATATAGTATTTCCAGCCTTCACAGCATGGGAAATTTGCAGGTTATCTCTATATGAATAGATTCCTGCCACATCTATTGGTGTTCTAATCATCAAGCTCTCTTTTTTTCTAGTCGTGAAAAAAGAAAAAATCGTACTATTTCCCTCTTGTCCGTCCAAGGCATAAATCTTTAGCTAACTCAAAAATCATTTCAAAGTCCTTCATAAGTCTATCCTCTCTAAGAGTATTAACATGAATAGAGTCTTTGCAACTTCCAAGACAGTTAATTATTAATATTTTATTGATCCTTTTAATTTCAAAGTGCGTAGAAAGATGTAATTTTTTTTGAAAAATAATTTAGAAAATTAATATGTGCTTAATAAAAACTTACAAAAAAAAATACTTTACTGCTATTTTATTTTATTTTTTCGTTAATGCATGCTATGGCTCTAATTTAATTTTTAAAGAAAAAATTGTATACAACAAAGAGAGTTTAGAAAATACTGTTAAAATAATTGAATTCTCAGATGATGTTAAATTTAAACATATAAAATTTAGTAATATTATACCAAATATTTTTACCAAAAAAATAAATCACATTAGTATAGACGTTAACAATTCATCATCCTTTTTGATAATACCTTTTGAAGATATTGTTACTACTAACAAAGTATCGTTTTTTTGGAAGTCGGAGGGATTTTTAAACATAAAAGATAAAGATCATGAAAAAACTAAGTCAGGCGATGATGCCATCTTAAGAATAGGTTTGATTATCACAAAGAATGAAAACAAAAAGTTTGTGGATACTATTTTTGGTAAGCCTGGTTGGCTTAGAGATGTTGAAAAAACATTATTTTATAAAGCTGATAATTTAATATATTTATTACCTAAAACAAAAAACAAATACCCTGAATCTTGGGATAGCCCCTATAGTTCTTTGATAAAAATGATTCCTACCAAAACAAAATTTTTTAGTGATGACTGGAATAATTCAAATATTACTCTAAAAAAGAATTACAGGGTTGCAGGTTTAATAATAATGGCAGATGGAGATAATACAAATTCTAAGTTTGAAACTCAAATAAAAAGTATTATTTTAGCCTTGAAAAATTAATAGATTTAGTTGTTTCTCATTACTTTCATTCTATAATAGACAACAGTATGATTTCTTTTAGAAAAAATTTAAGCTTTTCAGTTCACATTTTGACAGCATCCGGTGTAATTTGTAGTTATATGTGTATTTCTAATATCTTCAAAAAAGAAATTGAGCTATGTTTTTTCTGGTTAGGTATTGCCCTAATTATTGACGTGATTGATGGACCACTAGCAAGAAAGTTAGATATCAAAAATAAATACCCATCAATAAACGGTCTTATGCTAGATACTATAGTTGATTATATAAATTGGATATTCTTACCAGTTTTAATATTATTCCAATTCGATTTGGTTTATAAGAACCTTGAATTTATTCTTGTGCCTGCTCTACTGCTTATACCTGCATTATCATATTCAACAACAATTACCACAAACTCGGATAAATCCTACTCGGGGATGCCAGCAATATGGAATTTACTTGCAGTATTTTTCTTTTTAGCTGAAACGAATGTAATGTTTAATTCATTAATCATGATAATTTTTTTAATATTAAAATTTTTACCTATAAATATTAGTCATCCTTTTAGAACAAAAAAACTATTTTATTTTAATTCAATTTTTGCATTTGTGTGGATTGCAACCTCGACAATACTTATTGCCGAGAAAATATTTGTAAATAGCATTATATCATCTTTGGTTCAAAATGTATGGTATTTGTCAAGTTCATATTATGTGATTTCTTTTATTTATAGTTTCACTATGACAGTTTCTAAAATTAGACTTATAGATAAAAACGAATTTACAATATAAATTCAACTGAAGTTAGATTAAAAATATAAATAGATAGAACTTAGTATTAAGTGAGTAAACTTGACCGTAGTATTCTCATATTTATAGGTTTGGGCATTTGGACATTGGATTTGAATTATGTTTTTGAGCTTACAAGTTCGCGTGCAGCCATTGACTCCAACTGCAAGGATGATCAGAATCCATGTTTTGTTTCGCTCGTAACTCTATATAAAAAAGATGATGGATCATACCGATGGGGTATAATGGGCAATGTCGTTGAATCAACCTCTTATAAGGGAAAGTTAAATCCAGATAATTTCCCAAAATGATTTATTTTTTGTATTTATGACATTCAACAAAAAATTTCTTTTAGTTTATAAATATGCTCGGGACCAATACCACAGCAGCCCCCAATTACGCAAACACCTCTATTAATCCATCTTTGAGCAGCAATTCCGTAATCCTCAGCGTTGATCACACTATTGTAAATCCACTTCCCGTTAATGTAGTCCCCAGAGTGAGCATAGACTCCAACCGGTCCTTCCCAAGTTTTATCAAGAACGTCTAGACAAGCATCTATATCGGAAACCTCAGTGTGCATTATACATATGACATCCGATTCATTGTCAGATATTGAAGAGATAGCTTCACTTAGAGTCTGAGTGCTTTCATAAAGAAAAGAATTACCTTCTGAATCAATTTCGCAGCTTAAACCTATCCATAAAGGTAGTCCACAGTGCTTCACACCCTCTATCACGGCTTGCATTCGCTCTATATTTGACATCATTTCTAGTATGATCATATCTGCACCAGCTTCAGCCATAATTGCCGCTTGTTCTCTAGAATTATCCCTAAGCTCTTTTAGATTTGGATATTTACCCGACCATGACCAATGACTGATCCCACCAGCAATAAGAATGTCTTTCGCTCCCATATCTGAGCGAGCTTCTGAGGCTAGATTTATTGCCCTGCGGTTATATGTTTCAAAGTTATCCTCTTCTCCTGCATCTCTAAGGGCAGTCTTTAGGGTCGCGAATGTATTCGAGATAATAATTTCAGCACCCGCTCGAATGTATTCTTTATGAATCTGCTTTAGAATTTCAGGGTGTGATAATGTCCCACCACCATTCCAAGCATTTTCCAACTGTGGGACTCCATGTCTTTCCAACTCAGTTCCTGTAGCACCATCAATAATTATTTTTTCACCCGCTTCTATACGAGCCATAATCTTCTGGTAGGAGTTCATTTCAATTTATGAAGGATAATTTGTTTATTTAAAATGATTTTAATGGAGGGCTTTGGATTTGAATTCAGTGAAGTTACTTATGGTTTTGCATAGGGTAGGGAGCAGAGCAATTTTTGATATGTAGTCTATCATAGTATTAGGGAGTTAACACTAATGCGATTCTAGAAAATAGTTAGGCCATCACTGATAGTGTACTTACTTAGGGCGAGGCTGATTCAGTAAGGTTGTTCTTTTCTTGTTTACCTCTTTCTAAAAAGTTCTTTTTTTTAAAATAAGGATATTGAACAACCCATACAACTGCAGTGAAAACAAAACTTCCTATTACTAGAAAAGGCATTAAGAAAAATAATCCTAAGAAAGCAAAGAATTGTTTGATTTTTTTAGACATAAATCATCGATTTAGGCATTTCTTTCTTAGTCTAGTGTTTTTCAAAAGGCATATGAAAGAACAAGTTGAGACGACTTTAACAAGGTTAGCCAGGGCAGG